>DAOWNP010000054.1 GCA_030642545.1 Desulfobacteraceae bacterium
GGTTTCAGGACTGGAATTCAGCTATGTCGTCTAATTTACAATTGGATTAACTCGTTTTGGTGAGAGACTGGATGAACAATGCTAAATTATTAAGTTGACGTAATAACTATAGCTTTGATATAAATTTACAGGTTAATCATAACCAAATAGGATAACCAAATTAGGATATCCAAATAGTTATGGTAAAATTAAACCTGAGCCCATTTTTAAATAGGAATTTATAAGCAGGTAGAATATGAAAAACAATAAAACATTACAAAACCATTCCAGACATTACATTGAAATGGCATTTAACACCGATAATAAAAAAAGATTAGATAATCCTGACGGGTATGGAAAACGAACCGGTGAATGTGGTGACACAATTGAGTTTTTTTTAACAGTAACTCATGATTATATTCAGCGTATATTATTTGAAGCTAACGGATGCTTAAATACATGCGCTTGTGCAAACACAGTAATTTATCTAACAAAAGGAAAAGCAATAAAAAGTGCATGGGATATAACTCCTAATGACATTACTAATTATTTAGAAACTCTTCCTGAGAAAGAAACTCATTGTGCAGAACTTGCTGTAGGAGCATTTTACCTTGCCCTTTCTAATTATCAAAAACTTCAGCGTTCTCCATTTGAAAAAATTTACGGGAAAAGATAATTTGTAAGACACTATATGCAAAAGTTGAAACAGCCATATCCAATACAAACATCAGACGGATTTATAGCACTTAATCCGTCTTTTTTAACCATGAGTACAAATCATGTAATCAATTGTCTTATCGGGTATAAACCAGAACCAGGCAAGCCTTTCCCTCTACATAAACTTTTTTGCAAGAAAGATTTAATTAAAGTAAAATATGCAATAGATCATACCATAAAAAACAAAAAACCAACGACCAAATTAGAAGCAGAGCTTCTAATTAACGATACAGGTGAATTTTTATGCCGTTATTCTGTGCATCCTGTTTTTAATTCAAAGCAAATTGTTACAGGTGTAATTATCTGGCTTGAAAAAACAGAAAAAAAGATAGTTGCTTATAACATACCAAATCTTATAGATGAATTACCTGAGGGTATGTTTACTGTAACAACAGACTGGCAGATTTCATCTTTTAATAAAACTGCTGAAAAAATTACCGGTTATAAATCTGATGAAGTAACAGGGAAGTATTGCTGGGAAATTTTCAGAGCAGATATTTGCAAAGACCGATGTCCTTTACGAAAAACACTGAAAAGTTCGGAAACCTGTATAAATCAGGAGATACAAATATTAAATAAAAATGGTTCAAAGCAAACTATTCTTGCAAACACGGGTGTTCTTAAAAACAGTTCAGGTTTAATTACAGGAGCTGTAGAGACATTTATACCTGTTCAAAAAGAGATGCAGTTAGTAAATATAAAAAGACACCTCAACTCATTTGAAAATATTATCGGGAAAAGCGAAAGAATGCAGCGTCTGTTTACCATGCTGCCTGATATAGCAAAAAGTGACGCAAATGTCTTGATATGCGGAGAAAGTGGAACAGGTAAAGACCTTTTTGCTGAAGCAATTCATACCTGTTCCACGCGTTCAAAAGAGCCGTATATTGCTGTAAACTGCTCAGCTTTTGCTGAAAGCTTGTTGGAATCGGAGATTTTTGGTCATGAGAAATCAGCATTTACAGGAGCTGACCGTCTAAAAACAGGCAGATTCGAAATGGCTAAAAACGGAACTCTGTTTCTTGACGAAATAGGTGAGCTCAAACCTGAATTGCAGGTAAAATTACTCCGCGTTCTTGATAAAAAAGAGTTCGAACGTGTAGGAGGGACACAAACCATTGATATGACAGCACGTATTATCAGTGCTACCAATAAAAATTTACCTGAAGCTATTATTGACAAATCGTTTAGGGAAGATTTTTACTACCGGCTGCGTACAGTCTCTTTAACCCTTCCTCCTCTTCGTGAAAAAAAAGAAGATATCCCACTACTCGTTAACCATTTTATCAAAATATTTAACAAAAAATATAAAAAAAAAATCAGTTCTGTTGATACAAAAGTAATGCGGTTTTTTCAGCAATATGATTTTCCTGGAAATGTCAGAGAATTAGAACAAACCATAGAACATGCTTTTGTTTTTGCAAAAGGGCCTGTTATATTTTTAAGTAGTCTTCCGGATTTTAAAGAGTTAAATACAGCGAGACAAAAACATGAAAAAAGCTCGCGGGAAACTCTGTTTACTGTTAAAAAACCAGGCAAAGAAGCAATTCTGAATGCACTTTTACTTAGTAATGGCAAAAGACAAAAAGCAGCTGATCTTTTATCCATAAGCCGGACATCTTTGTGGAGACTTATTAAAAAGCTGGGATTAGAATAAAACGTTTCAAATGTTTCAAATGTTTCAAGCAATATAAACATGTCTATAAAACACTTAAATACTTTAATTTAAACTGTTTATTTAAAACAAAAATATATTAACTTAAACACACTAAACAGAATTTATGTTTCAACTGTTATTAAACCGATTAAAAATAACAAAAAAACACCGCATTTCCTCAGATATTATCAAGTCCATATACCATCTCTAAATACATACTGTTATATCAGTTATTTATAAACCATGGCATAAAATTTGCTGTAATCATAACTTTTAAATATTTTAAGGCGGGTAATTTTAGTTTATTAATTTTACTTGTAACATAATATCAAAGGAGAATAAACATGGATCATCAGGTTGAAGCCATAGATGAAATTTTGGAGCACTATCCTGAAGAGCCCGAATTTCTGATTTTTTTATTACAGGATATCCAGTCTGCATACGGATTCATATCTAAAGAATCTATGCAAATGGTATCTGATTATACAGGAGTACCAATAACCCAGGCATATTCTGTAGCTACTTTTTATCAATCATTCAGGTTAGAACCAATAGGAGAACACGAACTAAGAGTCTGCCTTGGCACAGCCTGTCACTTAAAAGGTGGACAGCGTATTGTTGAAGAGCTTGAACGAAAGCTCAATATAAAGGCTGGTGAAACCACAGAAGACATGATGTATACATTAGATACTGTAAACTGTGTAGGTGCCTGTGCTTTAGCACCTGTTTTATTAGCTGATGAAAAATATGAAACAAATATTACAGCCAGTAAAATTAAAAAAATACTGAAGAAAATCGAATCAAAATAAGCGGCATATGGAAGGAAAAAAAATGAGTAATGGAAATACCGCAATAAGTATTGATAGTATACGTCTTAATTCTCTTGAAGATTTAAATACTTTAAGACAAAATATTATTGACAAACATGACCCAAACAAACCGGAAGTATTAATCTGTCATGGAACCGGCTGTATAGCAAATGGAAGTGTAGAAGTTATAGATGCTTTTAAAAAGATTTGTGCAGATGCTGATATTGACGCTAAAATTATGCCGGGAATTAAAGCCACAGGATGCCAGGGATTATGTTCAAAAGGTCCATTGGTTCTAATAAAGCCACAGGGTCTTTTTTATCAAAAAGTTAAAGCTTCTGATGTAGAAGATATTATACAAAAAACAATAATTAAAAATGAACCTGTAGAACGTCTTTTATATAAAGATCCAAAAACGGGCAAACCTATCAAAACTGAAGAAGAAATTCCTTATTATAGTCTTCAAAAAAGAGTTATTTTAAAAAATATTGGTAAAATTGATCCTACAAGCATACATGACAAAATTGCAGTTGGTGGATATCAGGCTCTTGCTAAAGCTTTAAAGACCATGACTCCTGAAGAAGTTGTTACAGAAGTTGCGAATTCCGGTTTAAGAGGACGAGGTGGTGCAGGATTTCCTACAGGCCGCAAATGGCAGGGAGCCTTAAAGGCTGTTGAAAAAAAAGGCGGGCCTGTTTATGTTGTTGTTAATGGTGATGAAGGAGATCCTGGTGCATTTATGGATTGTGCAATAATGGAAGGTGATCCTCATGCTGTTTTGGAAGGCTTGATATTAGGTGCTTATGCACTTGGAGCAAATAAAGGCTACCTCTATATCAGGGCAGAATATCCTCTTGCAGTGAAACATTTGGAAATGGCTATGGAACAGGCACGAGCTCATGGTCTTCTCGGTGATAATATATTAAATTCCGGTTTTTCTTTTGATGCTCAGATTAACCGTGGTGCAGGAGCTTTTGTATGTGGTGAGTCCACAGCTCTTTTTACATCTATTGAGGGAAAAGCTGGAACTCCTCGTCCTAAATATGTTCGTTCTGTTGAAGAAGGTCTATGGGGTAACCCTACCGTTTTAAACAATGTTGAAACATGGGCAAATATTCCCCTGATTATTAAAAAAGGTGCTGACTGGTATTCAAGTATAGGTACACCAAAAAGTACCGGTACCAAGGTATTTTGTCTTGTTGGTAAAGTTAATAATGTAGGACTTGTTGAAGTTCCCATGGGAACTCCAATTACAAAAATAGTAGATGAAATAGGCGGTGGTATTCCCAGCGGAAAACCATTCAAAGCAGTTCAAACAGGCGGGCCGTCTGGTGGATGTATTCCTAATAAATTAAAAGATACCCCAATGGATTTTGATTCTTTAACAGATGCAGGTGCCATGATGGGTTCAGGTGCCATGATTGTTATGGATGAACATGATTGCGTAGTAGATATTGGACGATATTTTTTAAGATTTCTTGAGGAAGAGTCTTGCGGCAAATGTATTCCATGCAGATTGGGACTTACAAAAATGCGGGAAATTCTTGATAATTTTTCTGCAGGAAAAGGGAAAATAGAAGATATTGAAACTCTTCAGAGCCTTGCAAAAGCTATTCAGGACGGTGCTTTATGTGCCCTTGGAACCAGTGCCCCAAATCCATGTCTTACGACAATAAAATTTTTTAAAGATGAGTATCTTGCCCATATTAATGATCAAAAATGTCCAGCTGGAGTATGCAAAGAGCTTATTACATATTCCATTGATCCTGATGCTTGTACAGGATGCAGAAGCTGTGCTCGTTTGTGCCCTGAAAATTGTATTACCGGAAAGAAAAAAGAACCTCATGTTATTAATGCAGATAAATGTATTAGATGCGGCATCTGCTTGGAAACCTGTAAATTTGATGCGGTTCAGGTAAATTAATAGATTTTTAAGATACTATAATTACAGGAGAAATGTCTATAATGATTAAATTTAATATAAATGATACTGAGGTTGAAGTCGAACCTGGGTGTACAGTGCTTGAAGCCGCACGTCAGTATGGAATTGAAATTCCTACACTTTGCTATCATGAATCTGTAGCTCCCAGTGGAGCATGCCGATTATGCATGGTTGAATTAAAAGATGGTAACTGGTCAAAACTTGTTGCATCTTGTATCTATCCGGCAGCCGAGGGAATTAATATATATACAGAAACCGAGCGTGTTCACAACGTCCGAAAATGGCTTTTTGAAATGCTTCTATCCAAATGTCCCGGTAGTAATGAAATAAAAGAGATGGCAAGTAAATACGGCGTAACTTCTACTCAGTTTCCTATAGAAAATACTGATGAAAAATGTATGCTCTGTGGTCTGTGCACACGTGTATGCGAAGAAGTTGTAGGTCTGTCTGCTATTTCTATAGTTGACCGTGGTGTACATAAAAAAATAGGGTCTCCTTTTTTAGTTCCTTCAGATGTGTGTGTTGCTTGTGGATGCTGCGTTACAATCTGCCCAACAGGAGCTATGAGTGCCCGTATCGATGCTGTCCGACGTACTCCGGATGTAACTCTTACACCACTGGCTTTGTAAAAAGGAGGCTAAATCAATGAATGAAATTTCAAAAACCGGTGTTTTTTTATGTAAATGTGGAAAAAAAATAGAACCTTTGGTAGATTTACCTGCCCTTGAAAAAAAATTAACGGCAGAATCTAATATCATATACTGTGAAACATTACCATACCCTTGTCTTACGCCTGGTTTAAACCATATTATTAGTAAAATACGTGAAAACAACTTAAACAGGCTGGTCATAGCAGGCTGCGAAGGCAGACTTATGCTAAAAAAGTTTGAGAAAGCACTAATATCTGAAGGTTTTAATAAAGGTCAGATAGATGTGGTAAACTTAAGAGATCATGTAGCAAATGTCAGTGATATTACTCCAGAAGAAAAATCTGATAAAGGTGCAAAACTGATAAAAGCTGCTGTTGCTGAAATGGAAGTATTTACCCCATGTGATCAGGAAACAGTTAACATGGATGCACCACCTGTTATTGTAGGCGGTGGTATTGCATCTTTTTCAGCAGCAAAAGAGTTGTCGAGACAAGGAATCGACTCTCTTTTATCCCTTGAAGAAACTGATACTGATTCAATTCTCAATAATGTTTGTAAATTTTTTCCAGGTGAACGTCCAAATTACAGCCGCCTTGAAAAATTAATAAAAGAGGTAAAAAACAGTTCCCATGTAACAATAATTCCCAAAAGCAAACTCAGCAAAGTTAGCGGTATAACAGGAATCTACTCTCTGTCTTTTACTGTTGATAATGAACCAGATATACAAAAATATGAAGCAAGTACTATCATAACATGTATTGACAGAGAACTATCTGCTCCTGAGAAAAAATTTGGGTATGACGGTGCAACTGTTTTATGCCAGACTGATTTTGAAGATATAGTCTGGAATAAATTAATTCCAAAAGGAAATACAGTTTTTTGGATTAATGACTATGAATCAGATCAGGGAAAATTTGCTCAGCTTTCAGCTCGTTCTGCATGGGTAACAGGAAAGCATATGATGGAAAAATCTCAGGATTCTAAAGTAGTTATTTTATATAATGAACAAATGCCTCTGCCTCTGTCTGCTCAAGAACGTGCTCTATCCAGAAAACTTGGATTGAGTTTAATTTCCTATGATAAATCCATAAAACCGGTTCTGCAAACAGATTATATCAATTTTGGTACTGTTAATGACCGGTTAGAGCATGAACTGCCATGGGACAGAATTATTCTTTCACCAGTACACAAAACTGATAAAAAAACCATTGAAACAGGTAGAATACTTGGACTTGTATATGCTGAAAATGATTTTTTAAATACAGATCATGTAAGAGTTCGTCCGGAAATGATTGGTCATAAAGAAACTTATTTTGCTGGCAGTGCCTTTTATCCATGCAACTTGGAAACAGCTTTAAGCCAGGGCAGAAAAGCTGGAAGAAAAAATGGAGAACTGGTTAAAAAAGCACAAGGAGGAAAGCTTTTTCCTCCACGTTTTGTAAGTTTTATTGATCCTGATAAATGTGTTAGCTGCGGGCAATGTCAGGCTCTTTGTGACTGTAATGCAATAAGCATAGCAGATGGAGATGGTGCAATATCTCCAAGGATAGTAGACCCCATGTTATGTACCGGAGGTGGAACATGTGCTGCTGCCTGTCCTTATCAGGCAATAACAATAAAAAACAATACTAATGAGCAACGGGAAACAAGAGCTGCTTCCTTATCAAACCAGATGGCTGATGATGAATTTGTAACTTTTGCATGTTCATGGTCTGCTCTGCCTGCAGCAGATAATGCTGGAGTCCGTAACCTGAAATATGATCATAAGGGACATATAATAGGAGTACCATGTGTAGGACTTATTGATGCAAGTGTTATGGCCAAAGCATTTGTTGAAGGAGCACCAGGAGTATTAATTGTAGGCTGTGTACCTGAAGACTGCCATCACTCTTTTGGTGTAGATCATGCCTGGAGCCGGATAAATCTTATGAAAAAATTATTTTCATTATGCGGATTTGAACGGCAGCGTATAGCTTTTGCCCATTCTGACTTAAACAGGCCTGAAGAATTTGCCAATACAATGGGAAGCTTTAGTAAAACCGTAGCTTCTTTAGGTCCTATTGAAAACACTCCGGAAAACAAAGCCAAACTAAAAAGTATTTACCGTCTTGTAAAATATAATTCCAGAATAAGACTTCTTCTTTCTGCTGGTTTACGAAGGCCATGGGAAACCACTTACAAAGGAGATCAGGAATATACACTGGCATATGACCGTGAAGATTTTACAGAAGCTTTAAAAGAAGAACTAATAAAAGCTCGTTTAGAAGAAATTTTTGTGACAGAAAAACGATCTTTTAACATTAAAGAGCTTAAAGAAACTTTATCTGAAGATTCTTTAATAGAACAACTTGATGAACTGGATTTAGAAGGAGTTATAACTCACTCTTATAAAGAAGGAATTCCTTTTTACACACTTTGTAATTAATAATTTCAATATGATAAAAGAAAGCTTAACTACAGCAACTACAGATTTCTACTTTACACATTCTTTCTTTTATCATATTCTAAACAAAAATAAGGAACGTGGATGAAACAACTTCCACAATCTATTATGTATAAATTGCGGAAGAGCCGTTTTGTACGCGTTCCTAAATTAAAATAGAAAGATATTTTTGTTTTTCCCCTGTTTATCAGGGGTAGTTTTGTATTAAAAATATGTTTTATAAACAAGGAGGATCCATTGTTTAAAATAATCAAACGTCAGGAAATGGCAGAAGGAACAGTTATACTAAACGAAATTGAAGCTCCGCTTATTGCAAAAAAAGCACTGCCTGGTCAATTCGTTATTATAAAAGCAACTGAAACCGGAGAACGTATCCCTTTGACCATGGCTGATACTGATCCTGAAAAAGGAACAATTACCATTATATATATGGTTGTAGGAAAATCTACTGCTATTTTCAGAGATTTAAAAGAAGGCGATAGTTATATGGACGTTATTGGTCCTCTTGGAGCTGCAACTCATCTTGAAAAAGTAGGAAAAGTTGTTTGTGTTGGCGGTGGAACAGGTGTTGCTGTCCTGCACCCTATTACACGAGGATTAAAAGAAGTTGGAAATGATGTTACATCTATAATAGGATCAAGAAACAAAGATCTTCTTATCCTTGAAGATAAAATGAAAGCTGCATCCACAAGACTTCATGTATGTACTGATGATGGTTCATATGGACACCACGGATTTGTTACCGAAGTTTTAAAAGATACTTTAGAAAAAGAAGATATTAAACTGGCAGTAGCTATAGGTCCTGTACCTATGATGAAAGCTGCATGTGCTGTTACTAAAGAGTACAATGTAAAAACCGTTGTCAGCCTTAATCCCATAATGATTGATGGTACAGGAATGTGTGGTGGCTGTCGTGTATCTGTCGGAAATGAAACCAAATTTGCATGTGTTGATGGTCCTGAATTTGATGGACATAAAGTTAATTTTGATGAGTTAATTCTTCGCCTCAGAGCATATAATTCTGAAGAAAAAGAATCTTATAACAATTACTGTAATTCGCAAAAAGCATAATTAATTTAAAAGTAAAAAATTCGACAGGCTGTTACAGAATGAAAATTTCTTCAAGTTCAAGGCGGAAAATTATTTTGACCACAGGCATACACTGTTGTATTCCGAGAATCAAAATCAATTTTTCAACGCAGAAATTTGGATAAATTAGTGTTTTATAACAGTCTGTCGACAGGTTATAGTGGAGGATAAAAGTGGTTAACAAAAAAGTAAAAAAAGTAAAAATTGCAAGACAACTTATGCCTGAACAGGAACCAGCAGTCAGGGCAAAAAATTTTGAAGAAGTTCCCATAGGACAAAATCTTGAAACAGCAATATTAGAAGCATCAAGATGTATTCAATGCAAAAAACCAGCCTGTGTTGAAGGCTGTCCTGTTGGTGTAGATATTCCTGGATTTATTAAATTTATTCAGGAAGGAAAAATTTCTGATGCAATAAGTAAAATATGGGAAAAAAACAGTCTGCCTGCTGTTTGTGGAAGAGTTTGTCCTCAGGAAATGCAGTGTGAAGGAAACTGTATTGTAGGTAAAAAGGGCGAACCTGTAGCTATTGGTAATCTTGAAAGATTTGTAGCAGATTACGAGCGAAAAAACAGATCCGCAGTTAAACCACAAAAAGCTGCGTTAACAGGTAAAAAAGTTGCTGTTGTGGGTTCTGGTCCTTCTGGCTTAACTGTTGCCTCTGATCTTATCTTAAAAGGACATGAAGTAACTATATTTGAAGCTTTTCATAAACCAGGCGGTGTTTTAGTATACGGCATCCCTGAATTCAGACTTCCAAAAGAAATAGTTTTCTCTGAAGTTGCAGGACTTGAAGAGCTTGGTGCAAAATTAGAATGTAATGCTGTTATAGGCCGATCTATGACAATTGAAGAGCTTTTTGCTGATGGTTATGATGCTATTTATCTTGGAGTTGGTGCAGGACTACCAACTTTTTTAAATATTCCCGGCGAAAATCTTACAGGTGTTTTTTCTGCAAATGAATATCTTACACGTTCAAATCTTATGAAAGCATATCTCTTTCCTGAATATGACACACCTGTAATAAAAGGTAAAAATGTTATTACCCTTGTTGCGGAAAAGGTTGTTTTGGTTTAAGGAAAACCGGTTTAAGGACTGGTGGCAAAACCATCAAAAATGGTTAACAAAGAACCATTGCTGAAATAACAAGCAGGAGGGGCGAAAGGGCATCATCCGCAAAAGCAGGGGTGGGAATTTTTTTTTTAAACACGCCCGGTAAACTTTTAGGGTATGAAAAACGGAGGTGTTACCCCATTGAC
>DAOWNP010000351.1 GCA_030642545.1 Desulfobacteraceae bacterium
TCCATGTTTAATATCTGTAAATTTAAAAAGATTAGGAAATTGAAGAAATAATAAACCTTTTTTTTCTCTTTCAATCAATAATATTGTCTCCAAAAATAAAAAATTCTTGTTAAAATACAAGTCTTTGATAACATCTTTTTTCATTATATTTTTATGAATATCAAAAATAGCAAACAAAATAAAACTAATTCTTAATTTTTTGCATTACTTAGGGGTCATAGAAACAAATAAAACCCCAGTCCGGCTTGTCTTTCAACTCGTTTTCTTTGTTGCGCTAAAGGGCACATATTCCAATATGCTCCCTTTAGTGCGCCTTGAATACGAGCTGAAATCCTACGCCGTCTTTGTGGATTTATTAATTTCCATAACCCTGATATTTTTCACAAACCTATGTGTTTAAGCAAGGTTTTTCTTTTAATATGAAGGAGAAATAATGTTTGATTATCTATTTAGTCCCATTAAAATCAATAAATTAGAAATAAAAAACAGAATAGCATATCCGGCTCTTGGTCTTATGTATTCATTAGACAGTAAATTAAACGATAAATATTACAATTTTTTTAAAGAAAGAGCAAAGGGAGGAGCAGGTATAATTACAGTAGGACCTGTAGGAGTAGATTATCTCGGTTCAGGTTTTGCTATCTTGTCTCTTGCAAATGACGATGCAATTCCCTCTTTTAAAAAATTGACAGATATTATCAGAGGCGAAGGTGCAAGCCCCTGGATTCAACTATTTCATGCAGGAGCTTACACACACCCGATACTAATAAACGGTGAAGATCCAATAGCTCCATCTCCTGTTTATTCAAGCTATTCCAAAGCCACCCCAAAAGAGATGTCCATAGAACAGATAGCAGAAGTTCAAAATGCTTTTGCTGATACAGCCAAAAGAGCTGTTGAGGCCGGATTTGATGGAGTTGAAATAATAGCTTCTGCCGGTTATCTTGTTACACAATTTTTATCTCCTCTTAAAAACAAAAGAGAAGATCAATATGGTGGTTCTTTTGAGAACAGAGCAAGATTTCCAAAAGAACTTTTTACACTGGTAAGAAAAAACCTTGGAAAAGACTTCCCCTTAACAGTTAGAATGGCAGGAAACGATTTTGTAACAGGCAGTAATACTGATGCAGAAACTCCGGAAATTGCTCAATTATATGAACAATCCGGTGTAGATGCCATAAATGTTACAGGAGGATGGCATGAGTCTAAAGTGCCTCAGCTTCCTATGGATCTTCCAAGATCAGGTTATGCATACCTTGCATACAACATTAAAAAAGTTGTTTCTGTTCCTGTTTTTGCATCAAACAGAATTAGCTGTCCTGATATGGCAGAAAAAATATTAAGAGATGGAGCAGCAGATCTGGTAAATCTTGGCAGAGTGTTAATAGCTGACCCTGATTGGCCAAAAAAAGCACAACAGGGAAAAAGTGATGAAATCAGACCATGTGTTGCATGTTCACAAGGTTGTACAGATCAGGTATTTAGCGGGATGCCTGTTTTTTGTATAGGAAATCCCCAAGTAGGACTGGAAGAAGAGAGAAAAATAATTAAAACCAGCTCCCCAAAAAAAATTATGATAATAGGTGCCGGAGTAGCCGGGCTTGAAGCTGCTGTTACTGCCACTGAAATAGGACATAGTGTAACTGTTTATGAAAAAGATTCTAAAATCGGTGGTCAAATATGGATTGCAGGAGCTCCTCCACACAAGTATGAGCTTTTAGAATTTGCCCGTTATTATAAGGCTATGATAAAAAAGCATAAAATAAAAGTTGTTTTAAACAGCACGGTAAATATTGAAACCATAAAAACAGATAATCCTGATTGTATTATATTAGCTCAAGGTGCAAAACCTGTCACACCACCTATAAAAGGAATAGATGAACCAAATGTTATCTCCTCATGGGAAGTTTTAAAGAAAGACCCCCTGCTTGGCCAAAATGTTGCCATAATAGGCGGAGGTTCTGTTGGTCTTGAAACAGCCGCTTTTGTTGCAGCAAAAGGAACAATTACACCAGAAATCCTGCATTTTCTCTTTCAGTATAATGCAGAACCAGTAGAAAGATTAAAAGAATTAATATTTAAGGGAACATCCAAATTAACTGTTTTTGAAATGCTTCCTAAAGCAGGAAAAGATGTGGGGAAATCAACAAAGTGGATTCTTTTTTCCAATCTCAGACGTTATGGAGTTAGAATACACACAAGCACAAAAGTTGTTTCCATAAAAAACGGTGCTATAACTTATGAAAAAGATTCAAAATCAATTACAGAAAAATACGATACAATAATAACAGCTTTAGGTTCAGAATCTGTTAACAATCTACAAAAAGAGATAGAAATACTTGATATACCGCACATATCAGCAGGTGATTGCATAACACCCGGAAAACTAAACAATGCTATTCACGGAGGATATCTTGCAGCAATGGAAATTGATAAACTAACAAAAAAATAATTTTTTTCTCAAACTTGTTTGGTTCTGGTTAGGAAGTTATTTTGTCCACATTCCTTAGGCATAAAAAAATATCTTTCATGTTTTGTTATGCCTGCCAGAGCATAGCAATTATTAAAAAAGAAAATTATTGACATACAGACCTCGTATCTCAAACATCGAATTCGTACCTATAATAGTGTCAAATCA
>DAOWNP010000141.1 GCA_030642545.1 Desulfobacteraceae bacterium
ACAAAATGAGCACTATAGCCTGCAACCCTTACAATAACCTCTTGATATTTTTCAGGATCTTTTTGTGCAGATCTTAAAGTTGCATCATCTACCATATTGAACTGAACATGATCAAGTCCAAGATCAGCCCATGTTCTCATATACGCTTTCCATAATCTGTAGCCACCTTCTCCTGCAAGCTGAGTCGGGGAAAGACGCTGGTTAAGCAAAAATGCACGCCCATCTGAAACATGATCAATTTTTGCACATGATTTAAGCACTGCAGTAGGACCATTTTTATCAAGTCCTGGTCCTGGAGAGACACCACCATCATAGAGTGCATCACCTAATCTTCTTCCATTAGGCAGAGCATGAACCATTCCTGAAAAGTGAATATTTCCACTAACATTTTCAGGTAAAGCAGGCCAGGGATTACCAGAAGGACATCTTATTTCCCATGAATGTCTTGCAACTTCTCTTAAACAGCGTACCATAATTTCGTCAACAAAATCATCATCATTTCCCCACTTTGGTACATTATTTACAAAGTCAAGCCGCATATCCTCCTGGTTTGCCCAGTTGGTTTTAAGTGCATCAATTAACTCTTCCATAGTATATTTTTTTTCGTCATAAATGAATTTTTTGACAGCAGCTATACTATCTACATTTTCAACCCATGTAAAAAATGTTACCCAGCAGTTTCCTCTCTCCCCTTCAGGATCTAAAATATCTATTCCAGACTCAACTGCTCTTTGAGAGATACCAGACAGAAGAGGACGACCAAAGTTTGCAGAAGCTTTATTCCTACCCCTGTTTACTATTCTAACTGCAAAATTCATCAACCACTCCATCTGTTTTACCCAGGCTGCAAAAAACTCTTCAAAATCTGCAAATTTTGTTGCATCACCGGTTTCAGGACCCATTGGCATATTAACACAGTAATCATATCCATTGTGCAGAGTATACTCTACCATTTTCGAACAATTTAAAGTAGCAGAAGCCATCCTGCATGGTTGAAATCCATGCTTTGTAGTAGGACATGGAGACATACATGCCTGATGAACCCAGGTACGCATCTCTTTTAAAGGATGTCCATGCCAGTACATGCCATTTGCTATTAAAACGGGATCATTTCTAATACTTGGATATCCCAATCCATGACGAATACACTCAAAAACCTCTTTCATTACATTGTCACTTACTTTTGGATGCCATCTAAATGCAAATGTTGGACAGGCTACTCTTACAAGTCTTGCAGCTTTCATAAATGCTACTGTAAGGTCATTACATGCATCACTGCCATCTTCATTAACGCCACCCATTGTCCATACATAGGTACCAACTATACCCTGAAGAGCCTCTCCTGCAAATTTAGGCAGATAATGCCCCATTTCATAAGCTCTGATCATAAATTCGCCAATAAGATCTATGGCCTGATCTTCTGTAATTTTTTTATCAATATTTACATCTTTATTATAATATTGCCAGTGATAATAATCAGGTCTTGCAGGCCAGGATGAATCTACATCTTCAAATCTTGTCCATATTTGAGTAAATAGATCATATTGCAACGATTCCTGAAAATCTGCAGGAGCATTTGCAGGAATATTTTCACACACGTCAGCTATCTTCAAAAGCTCAGTTTTTCTCTTTGAATCTGATTCAAAATTTTCAGCTATAATTTTTGCAAGCCGTGAATACCTTTTAGAAGCTTTTATGCAACCTTCCAATATATATTGCATAGCTTCCCAATTATTTATTTTATCATAATATTCATTAACATCAGGTCCTGGATTTCCTTCTATTATTGCTTCTGCATTCTCAATATATCCCTGAATCTCATCTATAATATCTTTAAACCCTCTTTCTCCTTTCATAAAATATTCATAGTCTTTACCTGAATACCCAAAACTTCCGCCTACAGGAGCACCCCACATAAGAACAAAACTCAAAAGCTTTACTACTTCTTCTCCTGACAACTCTTTCACAAGAGCAGTCATTCCATCTCTGGTACACCAGTAATTATTAATATCAGATATCTTTTGAAGATTTTCTTCAACAGGTTCAGGACAGAGATCAGGATGATTATAAATTTCATCGTTTACAATACTTCCCAACTCCTGATGCCACATAAGTGTATGGGGAAGGCTGCCCTCATACCCTACAATCTGTGCCTGATCTGTAATAAAAATAGTTATATTCTCTAAAACATTTGCAACCGCTTTTGCTCTTTTTAATGGCTTAAAATCTGTTTCGTTTTCCTGCCAGGCTTGAGTAAAGAGTAAGGGACGTTCTAAATCCACTTTAAGCCCAGGGACATATGCCCCCCCCTTTCTCCCTTTTCTCCAAACAGCTTTCCTTAAATAATCAAGTCTTTCTGATCTGCTTTTTTCAGCTATCCACCACCACTCTTCTTTAGAGTCACTGCTTATCATTTCTAAATTATTTTGTGTCTGTTGAGCCATTTTATTATCCTTTTATTATTTATAATTTATTTTAACTTTGCAGTTGTCTTTGATAACAACTTATCAAAGGATCAGATGATTCTGAGATATCACTGCTTATAACAGCCATTTTTTTCGCCATATTTTCTCCTTTTTTAGTTCAGGGTTAAAAAAAAGAAGGAAAATATATTTAGATTTTTCCTTCTTTAAAACTCCATTTTTTAGTTAGGAACAAAGACAAAATTATAGTCCCTGTATAGTCCTCTGAACAATATTATCCTGAGTTTTCCGGCTTATATCCACAAAATGAGCACTATAACCTGCAACTCTTACAATAACTTCCTGGTATTTTTCAGGATCTTTTTGTGCAGATCTTAAGGTCGCATCATCTACCATATTAAACTGAACATGATCAAGGCCCAGATCTGCCCATGTTCTCATATAAGCACTCCAAAGCTGGAATCCTTTTTCACCTGAAAGCTGTGTTGGTGATAACCGCTGATTTAAAAGAAATGCTCTACCCTCTGTAATATGGTCAATTTTTGCACATGATTTCAATACTGCTGTAGGACCGTTTTTATCAAGACCAGGTCCAGGAGAGATACCTCCATCATACAATGCATCTCCTAATCTTCTTCCATTAGGCAGAGCATGAACCATTGGAGCAAAATGGATATTACCACTTACATTTTCAGGAAGAGCTGGCCAGGGATTACCTGTTGGATCTTTTATTTCCCATGAATGTCTTGCAACCTCTCTTAAACAACGCACCATGATTTCATCAACATAATCGTCATCATTTCCCCATTTTGGCGCATCGTTTGCAAAATCAAGACGCATATCTTCATGACCATCCCAGTTATTTTTTAATGCTTCAACAAGCTGAGCCATTGTATAACGTTTTTCATCGTATATTAATTTTTTTATAGCTGCCAGACTGTCCACATTTTCTACCCAGGAAAAAAAAGTTGTCCAGGAATTTCCCCGTTCGTTCCTCGAATCCATAATATCATTTCCGCTTTTAACCGATCTATGAGAAATAGCTGAAAGATATGGTCTTCCATAAAGCTCAGGGCTTTTCATCCGCCCAAAATTAACAAGTCTTGTTCCAAAATTCATGAGCCATTCCATCTGCTTTATCCAGGCTGAAAAAAATTCTTCAAAATCACTAAATGTTTCTGCTTTTCCTGTTTCAGGCCCTATCTGTAAATTAATTACATAATCAAAACCATTATGCAGTGTATATTCTATCATTTTAGAAGTATTCATAGTAGCTGAAGCCATTCTGCAAGGCTGAAATGCATTTTCAGTTGTAGGGCATGGCGACATACATGCCTGATGAACCCATGTTCTCATCTCCTTTAAAGAATGACCATACCAATACATCCCGTTTGCTATTAGAAGAGGATCATTTCTAATACTTGGATACCCAAGTCCCTGACGTATACACTCAAAAACTTCACGCATTACTTCCTGCTTTACTTTAGGATGCCATCTGAAACCAAATGTAGGGTTTGAAACCCTTACCATTCTGGCAATCTGAAGAAAAGCAATTGTAAGATCATTACATGCATCACTTCCGTCCTGATTAACACCTCCTATTGTCCAGACCCATGTACCGTTTATCCCCTGCAGTGCTTCAGATCCAAGCCTCGGTAAATAGCTGCCGACTTCGCTGGCACGAATCATAAACTCTCCTACAAGATCAGCAGCCTCTTCTTTAGAAATATTTTTTTCAATATTTACATCTCTGTTATAAGCATCCCAGTTATAATAATCAGGTCTTGCAGGCCAGGCAGATTCTAAATCCTCAAATCTAGTCCATATCTGAATAAAAAAATCGTATTGTAAAGATTCCTGCAGAGTTTTTGGCGGTTTTGATGGTACATTGGTACAGGTTGCAGCAATTTTAAGTAACTCATTTTTACGTTTTACATCAGATTCAAAATTTTCAGCTATAGTTTTTGCAAGCCTGGTATAACGTTTTGCATATTTAATGCAGGCTTCCAGCATAATCTGCATTGCTTCCCAGTTTTCAAGTTTTTTATACAATGGCAGTAAATCAGGACCTGGATTACCATCTAACTTTTCTTCTGCTTCATCAATTTTATCCTGTATCTCATTATAAATATCTGCGAATCCTCTTTTACCAGTCATTAGATATTCATAGTCTTTTCCTGAATACCCAAAACTTCCTCCCACAGGAAGACCCCACATCAAAACTGTACTCATTATTTTCACAGCTTCATCTGGCGAAAGTCCTCTTAAAACCTTACCCAAATTATCTCTTGACCCCCAATAATTGTTTAATTCAGCCATTTTTTTAAGTGATTCTTCCTGAGGCTCAGGAGTAATGACTGAATCATTATATATCTCTTCGTTTGCAAAACTTGCAATATCGCAATACCACATCAAGGTATGAGGCAAACTACCACAATATCCCATAATCTGAGATTGATCTGTAATAAAAATTGAAATATTTTCTAATACATAGGCCAGAGTTTTTGCCCGCTTCATAATAATAGGATCATTTTCAATTTCTTTCCATTTTTCTGTAAATAAGATTGGTCTTTCAAGATCAATTTTAATGCCATTTTCATAACTTCCTCCTTTTTTTCCTTTTTTCCAGACTGCTTTTCTCAAATAATCAAGCCTGCCGGATCTTTTTTTCTCGGCAACCCACCACCATTGACGATTATCTTCCAGTTCTGCTATACTTAAATCCTGTTTGTTTATTGCTGAAGAACTTGATAGACTTGTCATTTTAATTATCCTTTTCTGTTTACAGGTTTTAATTATTGAAAATTTATATACTACAAATAATTTTGACAAATTCCTGTTTAAGATATTGCGAAAAATGACATCTCTATTTACGTCTCTATTACTGTAAAAATCCAGATTGTAAAAAACTATAGGTTTTCAGATAAATAATCTCACGACAGGCTACCTGCTTCATTAAAATTTCTTCTGTGTTCAAGGCAAAAAAACAATTTAACCGCAGGCATACCTCGTTGCATTCCGAGGATTAAAATTATTTTTTAACGCAGAAATTGGATAAATTAGCGTTTTGCACGCGCCTGTCGAGATCTGGAAGAAGACAGTATAGCATAATAACAGGTAACACCAATATGATAGCGAAATTATTTATGTGAGAATCTGTATAACGCCCATGCCCTGACAGGCACAACAAAACATGAAAATGAAATAACGCTTAATAATAAATTATAAAATAGTAAAATTCCTTAATTCATAATTTACCATTTATAATTCATCATTTTCATATAAACTTAACAGAATCAGCACACAATACCAAAATAGTGATCTGAAATACCATTTAGAAACAAAAAATCTGTTTATTGCTTGGAAATATACTAAACTTTAATCTTCCCATCAATTTTCGCATAATATCAATATTTATATTTTAAAGAATATCTAAAATATATGCACAAAATATGCCTGTTTACACACCAGTTACATATGTTTATATAACAATTTATATGTAATATTATCACCATATTACATAACTCATTCTGTCTTTGCAGATATTTATTTTATAAAAAAAATATCTGCGTGTCATCATTGCCCCTGCCTCAACATAGAAATTGCAATAAAATACAATAAAATGAGTCAGTTATCCTTAAAAAAATAGTAGAGACATTATGCACCCATATGCCCCATAAAAGACACCTGCAATTCTTCGATTTTTAAGTACCTGAGGGCGACGGATGAAATAACTTCAGCATATTAATAGTATTTTAATGTGCATTTCTTTTTACGAGACATTTATTGATATCTCGTGTACTGTGAAATAGGTAATGGTAACTTTTTTCATATATTAGCAAGATTTAAATTGATTATAAAATTTGACTTGGCAACAAAATTCCATATAGCAACATTTTACTTTCTTTTTAATAAAATATTATTTTTTCAAAGAAGTAATATGCGGCAGTTTTTTGAAATTATTGCCTGTTTATCAATTAGAAAAACATACACAAATTCATTGTAATATGTTGAAATTATTCCCTCATATGACAATATACCTTTTTTGTGATATGAGGGATCAGCAATATTATCCATACAGGCATTCCTCTGTATCAGTTTAATATATTGCAATTTTTTATATTAAAATATTTGCTTTTATTACATTTTTCATATAAATGTAATAAAAATAGGCAATATTACATCATATTGTATTGTATTGAATAGATTGCCTTTAATCACTTAATAAAAAA
>DAOWNP010000329.1 GCA_030642545.1 Desulfobacteraceae bacterium
GATACAGATACACATATTGCAGCCACCATAGATGCAACAATAAGGAGTATAGCTGTAACTTGTTTTGTGTTTACTCCAAGAGAACCTGCGCTTTTTTCACCCATAGCCATAAGATTAAGATCTCTTGAATAAAAAATAAAAACAATAAAGCCCGTTACGACAAAAGTAAGGGTTAAGGTGACATCTGCCCATGTTGCAGCACTAAAACTTCCCATAAGCCAGAATATTATTAAAGAGACTTGTTCATCTGCTATGTATTTAATGAAGCTGATACCGGCAGATAAAATTGCAGAAACGATTATTCCTGATAAAATAAGATTGTTTGATGAAATCCCGCCACTTCCTGATGAGAGGTAGAGTACAAAAAGCAGGGTTAATACTGCACATACAAAAGCAAACAGGGAGACAGAAAAAACAGTTCCTGTTATAATAGTAAACAAAATGGCAAGAGATGCACCAAATGCTGCTCCTGTCGATACTCCAAGTGTATATGGATCAGCAAGCGGATTCAATAATATTGCTTGAAATACTACCCCTGAAATAGCAAGACCGCCTCCTACAATTGATGCGGTTAAAATTCTTGGAAGCCGGACATCAATTACAACTACAGCATTAATATTATTTATATCAGTATGTGTAAATAATTTATTAAATATTAGACTGAGCACTTCAAAAAATGGAATTTTAATATATCCCATTCCAGTGGAAATTCCAATAAAGAGAGGTAGTGAAAAGACCAGAAAAAAAATCAGGATCCATTGTAAAGGTTTACGATGTCTGGTTTTCATTTAATTTATACAATTCATAAAAATATTTTTTTAAAAAGCCCGGCTATTGATGAGATTAACATCAAATAGCCGAAATTTATTTTTTATTTTTACTAAATAAACTTTCTATTCAAAAAATATTTTTTTTACACCTAATATTAATAAACAAAGTTTATCCGCAAAGTCTAAGCCTTTCTCCAAAAAACTCTATTCTTCCTGTTTGATTAAAACAGGCTTTTTGGCATATTATTTCCTGCATTCCTCTCGAAGTTAGAAACCACCATGCATCAGAAATACTAAAGTGTCCTGTATCTCTTGAAACAATTTCTACCATGTCAGCGCTAATATTTAAGGTGTTAATAGCAGTTTTGTAATCTGCATCAGATTTGTTTTTTTTATCTCCTGTAAAATAAAGAATAATTCCTTTTTTCATAATGCCACTCTCCTTTTGTTGTGCAATAGTGTTTAATAGGCTGTTACAAAACGCTGATTTATTCAGATTTCTGCGTTGAAAAATTGATTTTGATCCTCGGAATACAACAACGTATGCCTGTGGTCAAAATCAATTTTTCGCCTTGAACCTGAAAAAATTTTCATTCCATAACAGCTTGTCGAATAAAACCCTGTTTCTTTGTTCAAACACCGTGTAAAAGGAGCAATCCCGCACTTATAAAAAAAACCAAAACAACCCTGTTATAAAAATATATATAAAGGGTTATTTATTAAAAAATTAATATGCCGATAAATTAGTTAGTCCTCGCTTAAAACGACATTTAACCAGGCAGGTCTTCTGACTTACGGATCAATCAGTCTTTTTGTACCTTCCCAAAAATATTTTTCCAGTGGTATAAATCAAAAAAACTGTCCCCGTTTACAGCGGCGGGACCGCTCCCGAATTTCACGAGATTCCCTATTAAATAAATATACCTGATTTTTATAAAATAATAGATATTATAGTTATTGTCAACAGGTGAGTTATGATTTTTTCAGGAATAAAAATTTATTTTGCCCACATTCTTTACGTGTATGATAGAAGTTTAAACTAATTTTTATTTATATTACAAAATACTGTTGAATTTAGCTTTTTCATTGTTAAGAGAAATGTTAAAATAATTTTAAAAATAGTTTTTCTTTCCAAAAAAATAAATATAGAGATTTTTAATCTGAAATATGCGTATCTGTTATCCAATACTAATAAAATCTATTGTATCAGGAATCTGTGCTGCCCAGTTAATTGGTTTTATTATGCTGTATTCTTCAAATACAGCTTTCCATGAAATACTTATAAAAGTACATGATTCAGGATATTTTGTAGTTCCATGCGGATATGCAAAAGAGGCTCTGACTTTTTTATCAAGTGCATTTTTCGGAGCTTTTTTTTTTACATTAACCAGTGGAGTTACAATTAGTCTTATTGGATCTGTATGTGGAATTTTTGCACTATTTTTTTCAAATCACAGAAAAGTTTTTTGTCTGTTTATGCTGTTTTTATTTTTTTGTCTTTATAATATAAATGAACAGAAAATATCTTTCATTATATCATGTTTTTTTATTTTTCCTGGAGCTGTCTCATATTATATTGCTTTAAGATTAAGCAGAGAAAAAAGTCTGCATTTTAAAAAAAGCAGAGAATATAGAAATTTTATTTATCTTTTTGTGACTTTTGTTGTGATATTGTTTACGGTTTCTATTTCTATTAAGGATAGTTTCTTTATAGATTTTCGGGATAATTTATTTTTGTCTAATCCTGTCGGGCAAAAAATCAATTCATTTTATTATAAATATACTCTTTATCCGGCATATGTATTTAAGTCTCTTGAACAGAAACAGTTTAGAACCTTTGATCAGGAATCAATAAAATTTTTTCCTGATTTAGGGAAAATAAAACAAACGCTTATAAATAACTACTATTTTCCTATAGAAAAAAAACTGAATCCTGATCTGAAATTAGAATTGTATGAAAGCAGTTTGAGGCTGTTTGACAGATCAGGTACATTAATAATAGTTACAAATTTATATGAATTTTTAAATTCAACTCCTTCCATATTGAAAAAATTTTCTAAAAAGACTGACAACCTTAAATTTTTCAGACAATTTACTTATTTTTCTTTAATAGGAAGTGTTGTAATAATCTTATTTTTATTAATTTATCTGC
>DAOWNP010000137.1 GCA_030642545.1 Desulfobacteraceae bacterium
AGCAATTCCAGGAAAAAGATGTCCCCCTGTCCCTCCGCATGCAATCAGTATTTTAAGAGGTTTTGAATTCAATTTCTTACAGATCCTATATTTATAAGAATTCCAAGAAGCATCATGTTAATTACAAGAGAAGAACCACCATAGCTTAAAAATGGCAGAGTAAGTCCTGTTGTTGGAAGAAGCCCTAAGGCAACACCCATATTAATACAAACCTGAAGGCTTATTGTAATGGTAATACCAACAGCAACAATTGCCCCTTCTCTGTTTTTTGCATTCAGTGCTATAAAAATACCTTTCCATAAAATCACAAGATAAAGAGATATTATAATAAAAACACCAATCAACCCAAACTCTTCACCAATAACTGATAAAATAAAATCTGTATGAGGCTCTGGAAGATAAAACAGCTTTTGAAAACTTTGGCCAGGACCTGTTCCAAAGAGACCTCCTGTTCCAAATGCCATAAGAGAATGCGTTAATTGATAAGCTCCATCCAACTCATGTGCCCATGGATCAAAAATTGTGAATATTCTCTTTACAGGATATTGTTTAACATACATTAATCCTGCTACAATCGGTCCCAAAACTATAATCGGGAAACAGATATGTAAAACAGGTACTCCTCCTGCAAACATTATAGTACTGATAATTGCAAAAAGTATCAGTATAGAACCAAAATCAGGCTGCATATATAATAAAACAGCAAATATACAAAACAGTATAAAATGAGGAAGTGAGCCTATGTAAAAATTTTTAATTTGAGGCAGTTTTTTATTTAAAGAATAACCTAAATATATAATTATAGAAAATTTAAGAAATTCTGATGGCTGAAATGTAAAACAGCTTACTTTAAGCCAGCGCAATGCTCCGCCTGACTCAGATCCTGCCTGAGTAAACAAAAGAGATAAAAGTAAAACAGCAAGGAAAATCAAGAAAATAGCAATATATTTTTTTGTAAATACTGTATATGGCACACACATACAAAACAGCATAAGTATAAAACCTGCGACTGAATGCTTTATCTGGTTTATAAAAAAATTATATGCCTGATTGGAATTATCCTGAGCAGTTAACGTTGAGCTGGCACTATATACCATTATTATTCCTATTAGAACCAGAAAAATAACTGTACCAAAAAGTATCAAATCCTTTTTTTTATTTTGCTGTTTTGAGTGCTTATTCATTTTTCAATGCTTTTTAATGATTTCACTGTTTTTGTAAAAACATTTCCACGATCAATATAGCTTTCGAACATATCAAAGCTTGAACAGGCTGGAGATAACAAAACACAATCACCTGCAACACTGTTTTTATAAGCTTCACCTACTGCATCACCAAGAGTTATACACTTTTTAAAAACTGCTGAGCTCTTTACTGCTGCAATTATTGTTTCAGCAGCTTCACCTATTATTAAAAGCAGTTTTACACGATCTTTTATCACAGGTTTAAGTTTTTTGAAATCGCCCTGTTTATCTCTTCCTCCCATTATAAGAATTACAGGAGAAGCAAAGGATTTGAGTGCTTTTAATACTGCATCAACATTTGTTGCTTTGGAATCATTATAATATTTTACCTGATTAATCGTATCTATATATTCTATTCTATGGGGTAAACCTTTAAAATCTGCTACAGCTTTTGATATCCCTTTTTCTGTACCATTAACAGACAAAGCAGCCAAAGCTGCTGCTGCTATATTCTGCATGTTATGTTTTCCTGTAAGTTTTATATCTGAGAGCTTTAAAGTTTTGTTATTACTGTAAATATTTATACTTCTTTTTTGTATAACAGCCCTGTTTTCTCCTGAGTGTTTTGCATCAAAACAGAGTTTTTCAGCGACAATATCTGAAATCAATGATTTTGTATTAGAATCTTTTTCATTAATTACTGCAAAATCACTCTTTTTTTGATTCATAAAAATCCTGGCTTTTGATGCAATATACTCTTTCATACTCTCATATCTGTCTAAATGATCTTCTGAAATATTAAGGAGAACAGATACTTTTGGCCTGAAATTTATTATAGTATCTAACTGAAAACTGCTTATCTCTACAATTAAAACATCCACCTTGTCATCTGATATTAAATAATCGGTTAGTGGCTTTCCAATATTTCCACAAACAAAAACTCTTAACCCGGAATTTTCAAGCATTTTCCCAATAAGAGTTGTGGTAGTTGTTTTACCATTGGTTCCTGTGACTGCCACAACAGGCTCTTTAATATATTGACTGGCAAATTCTATCTCTCCTGCTACCGGTATATTTAAATTATATGCATGCTTTAAAGGCTCTATATTTAAAGGCACTCCAGGACTCACTATAATAAGATCTGCTCTTTCAAAAGATGACAGTTTATGTTCTCCAAATTCAAGTTTTACACCTGTATTCTCCATAGCATAAGCTGAATCTGTCGATCTTTTTTCAATAGAAGAGTCTACAATAGTAACATCCGCATGGTTTTTTTTAAGAAATTTAGCACATGAAACTCCAGATAACCCCAATCCTACTATTAAAATTTTTTTACCTGAAAAATCCGGTTCTAACATGTTGAAATAAAACGCCATAATATTATTATCTTAATTTCAATGTACTCAGTGACAACAAAGCAAGTACAATAGCAATTATCCAAAACCTTACAATAACCTTTGACTCAGGCCACCCTTTTAACTCAAAATGGTGATGGATAGGAGCCATTTTGAAAATTCTTTTCCCATTTGTCATTTTAAAAAAACCGACCTGAAAAATTACTGACAAAGTTTCAATTACAAATAACCCACCGACAAGTATTAAAAGCAGTTCCTGTTTTGTTATAACTGCTATAGTTCCTATCATACCACCTAAAGACAAAGACCCTACATCACCCATAAATACCTGTGCTGGATAAGAATTAAACCATAAAAACCCTAAAGCCGCTCCTGCTAAAATTCCACAAAAAACTGTCAGCTCTCCACAACCGGGTGTATAAATTATTTGAAGATAATCAGATAATTTTATATGGCCTGCCACATAGGCAAATCCCATGTATGTTACAGCAGCTATTACAATAGGTCCTGTTGCAAGTCCATCAAGCCCGTCTGTAAGATTGACACCATTTGATGCTCCAACAATCACAAATACAGTTAAAAAGATATAACCAATACCTAAATCAGGCAAAAAATTCTTAAAAAAAGGGATAGCGAGGTAAGTACTAAAAGTATTATGTTTATACAATAAATACCCCACAATAAAAGCTATTATGATCTGATAAATAAACTTTCTTGTTGCACTAAGACCGGTACTCTGCTTTTTTATCTGCATCAGATAATCATCAATAAAACCTATACCTCCATAAGACAGGGTAACAAGAAGCATAATCCATATATAAAAATTTGTAAGATCTGCCCACAACAGAGTAGATACAACAATTGAAAAAAGGATCATAACCCCGCCCATGGTAGGTGTTCCTGCTTTATCCAAATGACTTTCAGGACCTTCTGATCTGACATATTGCCCGATTTGCAGCTGTTTTAACTTTCTTATAAACAGAGGTCCTAAAACTATACATATTAAAAATGCTGTTAAGCTGGCATAAATAGTTCTGAATGTAATATATTTAAATACATTTAAATATGAAATGCTGGTATGCAGTGGATAAAGCAAGTGATAAATCATTATAAAAATCCATATTCCTTAGTATAAAAGTTGGACGTTTTAGTTTCTGCAAAACCAGAGATCAAAAATAAAAACTTCCTACCTAAAAATTATTCCTTCGACAAGTTATTAACAATTTCCGCCATCTTCATTACCAACGACCCCTTAACAAGAATCCAGCATCCAGGTTTTATATCCTGAATTATTTTTTTTACAAGAGCATCCTTGCAATCTATATTTATATTATCTTCCTTCATATTTTCAGATAAAGCACCTTTTGCAATATCTACTGCATGATCTCCTGTAAGATAAAGCTTTGTTATTCCTGAATTTGCTGCTATAAATGCACCCACATCATAATGGAGCTTTTCTGCATATTTCCCAAGCTCACACATATCTCCAAGAACAACAAACCCACAATTATTACCTTTCAATAATTTAAGAGTTTTGACAGCCTCTTTTACAGAGTCAGGGTTCGCATTGTATGTATCATCAATAATATTAAGTCCTGATTTTGTTTTTATGATCTTCATTCTTGATACTTCAGGAATAAAATTCTCAATTCCTTTTTTAATATTTTCTAAATCAACACCCATAATATAACCTGCTGAAGCTGCAGCAAGAGCATTTTTTACCATAAAAATCCCGGGGCTTTTTATTAATACAGGAACTTTGCCTGATGGTGTTATTAGCTTAAAACTTGTTGTATATTTTGCAATCTCTAAAGATTCTGCTGTAATATCAGATTTTTTTGAAAATCCATAAAAAAGAGTATTAATATTTATCTCTTTTCCTGCACAAAGAAGAGCTGTATCATCTGCATTTAATATAGCAGTTCCTTTAGAATCTATTTCATAAAGCAGCTCTTTTTTGGCTTTTAATACTCCCTCTATTCCACCGACTCCTTCAAGGTGAGCATAACCTATATTTGTTATAACCCCTATATCCGGTGCTGATATTTTTGATAAATATGCAATTTCTCCGGGTTTGTCCATACCAAGTTCAACAACAGCACATTTATGAGTACTGTTTAATCTTAAAAGAGTAAGAGGCAAACCTATTTCATTATTAAAATTTCCTGATGTTGCCAAAGTGTTAAATTTTTTTGAAATTATTGACTCTGTTATTGCCCTTGTTGTTGTTTTGCCATTTGAACCTGTAATTGCAATTAATTTAACCTTTGACCGCTTTCTGTTAAAAGCTGCAAGATCACCCAGTGCTTTTGTGGTATTTTCTACTAAAATCAGAGATACACCCATCTGTTTGATTTTTTTTATATCAAACAGATCAGCATATTTTTCTTCTGCTATTACACACAAAACGCCTTTATCTGTTACATCATTGATAAAACTGTGACCATTGTGATTTTTGCCTTTTATTGCTATATAAAGTCCATTTTTTTCTACTTTACGTGAATCTATGGAAATATTTTTACATACAATATTATCCGCACCTGAGGAAAGAGTTCCTTTGGAAGCGTTTAAAATATCATTTATTGTCCATGTAAAAACGTTCATATTCATATCATTCACTTTCTATAGATTGTCACATAATAAATTTTACAAGGCATTCGAGAGGAGATAATACTAAAATGTATATCTCCGACCGATAACGCAGTAAAATTATTTATGTGGCTGTTTATATACTTTCTAATTCACAAAGAGCTTTTATAGCTTCAACTTTATCACAAAAGCTGTTTTTTTTTGTACCTGTAATCTGATAATCTTCATGCCCCTTGCCTGCTATTAAAATTATGTCACCAGAAGCTGAATTTATTATCCCTCTATATATAGCTGCTCTTCGATCTGGCTCTATAATCACATCTGACTCACAAAAAACATCCCTGTTATCTTTAATTTTGCTTGTATCAGCTATATCCATACCTTCTATAATATTATCAATTATTATATCAGGATCTTCACCTCTCGGATTATCTGATGTTACGATACAGACATCAGAAAGCTCTGCTGCAATTTTTCCCATAACCGGACGTTTTGTTTTATCTCTGTCTCCTCCACAGCCAAAAACAGATATTATTCTACCCTGAGTCAGAGTTTTTAAACTTGTTAAAACTTTAAACAGAGCATCCGGAGTATGAGCATAATCCACAAACACATGTCTATTCAGACTGTTTTTTACTGCCTCAAGACGACCCGGTGCCGGCTGACAATCTTCTAATCCGGATATTATCGTATTTTCCGATATACCCATGGCATAACATGCCCCTGCAGCACATAAAATATTTTCAATATTATATGATGTCCCTGCAAGGTTTGAAGTAAAATCACAGCCTTTTTTATGGAAAAAAATTTTACCTTCTATTTTATCTATATCTAAGGATAATTGTTCTGCCCAAACTCCTCCAAAATTTTTATCTGCCACAGCAAGCACATGATTTTTATCTGCTTTACATAAATTTAGAGTTTCAAACAGCTCTTTTCCTTTCGGATCATTACAATTTATTATAGCTGTTGTTGTCTTTTTTTTGCCCGACAAAAGAATATCTGTAAAGAGTTTTTGTTTACATTTCCAATAAGACTCTATTGTATTATGGTAATCTAAATGATCTAAGCTAAGATTTGTAAATATACATACATCAAAATTAATATCATCAACTCTGTTTAAATCTATACCATGAGATGAAACCTCCATAATCAGATACTCTACACCCTTATTTATCATTTTATTCATATTATTATGAATAGACAGAGCATCAGGAGTTGTCATATTCATATTAATAGTTTGTCCATGATAGCGACAGTTTATTGTTCCCATAACACCTGTACTTTTACCTGCTTTTTTTAATATATGCTCTATAATATATGATACTGTAGTTTTCCCGTTTGTTCCGGTTATACCCAAAACAGTTAATTTTTCCGAAGGATGACAAAAAAAAGCAGCTGCAATACAGGAAAGAGCTTTTCTTGTATTATTTACTTTTACAAAAACTATATCCTGTTTAATTTCTTTTTCGCATATTATTGCTGCTGCACCATTTTCAATTGCCTGATCAATGAAATCATGCCCATCAGATAAAAAACCTGAAACAGCTACAAAAAGACCTCCTGGAATAACCTTATCTGCTCTTTGCCACACAGATGTTATTTCAGGGTTTGACATATAATCAAAAAC
>DAOWNP010000324.1 GCA_030642545.1 Desulfobacteraceae bacterium
ACATAAAAATGCTTGAAAAATATAATATTTCTAAATAATTATTGAAAAAATGAAAAAACATCCTTTTATATATTTTATAAAAAAAAACAGGAGAAATTCCGGGTTTACTCTAATTGAAATGTTAATTTCAATAGCCCTTTTATCAATTCTATCCATGGGTATTTTACCAATATCAAAATATACTTATATAAGACTAAAAGAGATTAAATTAAGACAAAATTTAAGAATAATAAGAGATGCTATTGATGAATATAAAGAACTGGCAGATGAAAAAAAAATAGAAGTTAAATTCTTAGGTACTGGTTATCCCCAAAACATAGAAATTTTGGTCACAGGAGTTCAATTATTTGGAGCAGACAAAGCCCCAAAAAAAATTTTACGCAGAATACCGGCTGATCCTATGGTAAAAGACGGTAAATGGGGATTTAGATCTTATGCAGACCCTTATGACAGTGAAATCTGGGGTGAACAGGATGTTTATGATGTTTATTCACAAAGTAATAAGCGGGCTTTAGATGGAAGTTATTATAAAACCTGGTAATAATATAATGAATAAAATAAGGTGCAAAAAAGGTTATACTTTAATTGAGATGATGATTGTAATTGCAATTATCGGTATACTTGCAACTATGTCACTACCTAGTATGCAAAGATCTTTAATTCGTGCAAAAGAGGCAACATTAAGAAATACTCTGTTTACATTAAGAAATATTATAGATCAGTATTATGCAGATAATGGTAACTATCCTGAAAGTCTTGAAAATTTAGTTGAGAAAAAGTATATGAGAACTATTCCAAAAGATCCGTTTACAGGAACTTTTAAGGAGTGGATACTATTACCTCAACCTGTAGATATAGAAGATGAAGATGAAGAAGATAGTGAAGAAGAAGAAGAAGAAGCATTCCAGCTTTATGATGTTCATAGCGGAAGTAATTTAGTAGGTTTAAATAATATTCCTTATAATGAATGGTAGAACAACAATTTTATAATTTCGTCCTTGTTATCTATAGATTCATAGGCTCTGGTTTAAAAATACATTCCTCCATTATAACAGGTTTATCTTTTACTACAGGAGTAAATTCCATTTGCAGAAAAATATCTTTCTCTATGTCTATTCCAGGAGCAACTTCAATTAAAACAAGTCCCTCTTTTGTAAGTTCAAATACACATCTTTCAGTGATGTAAAAAACAGGCTGACTGTTTTTTACTGCTATTTTTCCTGCAAAAGTTTTTTGTTCAACAGCTTGAACAAATTTCTTTACCCTGCCCTCATTATCAATATTTAATTTTCCATTAGACACAGATATTTTCAAACCGCCTGTAGTAAAAGTACCAACAAAAACTACTTTTTTTGCATTTTGACTAATATTTATAAATCCACCACAACCTGCAAGCCGCGACCCAAATTTGCTTACATTAAGGTTCCCCTCACAATCTGCCTGAGCAAGCCCCAAAAAAGCAATATCAAGACCACCTCCATCATAATAATCAAATTGATATGGCTGATCTATAAGAGCATCAATATTTATTGCTGCACCAAAATTCAGACCACCTGCAGGAATTCCACCAATAACCCCAGGTTCTGCTGTTAAAGTTATATATTCAAGAATTTTTTCTTCAGCTGAAATATCTGCCACCCCTTCTGCCATTCCTATACCTAAATTTACTATGCTGTTTGGAACAAGTTCAAAAACAGCACGTCTTGCTATAATCTTACGACAATCAAGAGGCATTGGATCAATTGCAGAAACAGGAACCTTGAACTCATTTGCAAATCCAGAGCTATAGCCTGTTCCAAATGTTTGCATATGATATTCAGACTTTGTAGCAACAACTACAAAATCTACCATTATCCCCGGAATTTTTACATCTCTTTGCTTAAGTACTCCCCGTGCTGCAACTCTTTCAACCTGAACAATTACAATCCCGCCACTGTTTCTTGCAGCTATTGCAAGAGAAAGACTCTCAAGAGTAAGTGCCTCTTTTTCCATTGTAATATTTCCATCTTCATCTGCTGTGGTTCCTCTTATTATAGCAACATCTATTGGATGAGTTTTATATGCAAGGTATTCTTTCCCATCAAATTTAATAAGCTCAACAATATCTTCAGTGGTTCTTACATTTATTTTTCCACCTCCATATCTTGGATCAATATATGTTCCAAGCCCAACAGCACTGATTGTTCGTGGTTTATGAGCACCTGCATCTCTTAACATATGAGCAAGACAACCCTGAGGCAGATTATAAGCTTCAATCTTATTTTCAATAGCAAGTTTTTGCATTTTGGGAATCAAGCCCCAATGACCACCTATGACTCTTTTTATCATATTTTCATGAGCGAGATGGTTTAACCCGCGACAAATATTATCCCCCTGCCCTGCTGCAAAATAAAGTGTAAGATCTTTTGGAAAACCGGTTTCAAGAAAACGTTGTTCAAGAGCTATAGCTATCTCTTCGGCAAAACCTGTTCCAACAAAACCTCCTGTGCCTATTGTAGAGTTATCTTTTATATTACCTACAGCATCTCTTGCTGAAACTATTTTTTCTTTACGACTAAAAGCTTTAAATTTTTTTTCCATAGACTTCCCCTTCTCCGACTCCCATCAAAATTATCAGTGTCTTTCCTATTAATAAGTACTCCTGACCAGGATTGAGTCTCTCCTTTTCCAGTTCTTACTTTGCAGCAATCTTCATTTGGCATGCTAACGGCTGGCATAAATACACGGGAAAAACTTGCTGCTGCCTTTTTTCTTGTTTGCCGAATTTTTTAATTTTTCGTTTAAATGATTAGGACAAAAGTATTTTCATTACCGATTATCCAAATTTCTATTCTGATAATTCAGTTTGTTCAAACTCTACAAGGATTTCTTTTATCAGACCATAGGCTAAGGAACGCGGACAAAACGGCTCTTCCGCAATTATACATAATAGATTCCAAGTCATCTTTGCCCGATCTAAAATCACAAAAACATCAAAAGAGCCAGCTATTCCATCTGTTTTTGAGTTTTCAGAT
>DAOWNP010000088.1 GCA_030642545.1 Desulfobacteraceae bacterium
GAGTTAAGGAACGTGGACGAAATAATATACTAAATATATAGAAGAATAACATTATAAAAACAAGTAAAAATAATTATTTAAAAATCTCGGTCTATTAAGGAACTTGCAGGAAAATTTGAGCATAGTTATGTGATGATTTTTTGTAAAGTTTTCACAAAAATATTTTATCATAAGTATAAATTTTGTTGAATACTATAGTTTTAACACAAGTTATTTGTGAATTCATTATGATATGTTCAATCAACATATGGCAAAATATGGCAAAAAAAATATTTTGTATTTGACAAAACTACATTATATTCTTATATTCCTATTTAACGATATGGAAGGTAATATGAAAAAACTAATTAAAGTTCTAAAAGCAGTATCTGATCCAAACCGATTGAAAATACTAAAAATTCTTCAGATAAAATCAATGTGTGTTTGTGAATTGCAATATACACTTGAAATTGCTCAGTCATCAATATCTAAACACTTAAAAATTCTTGAGGAAGCTGAGCTCGTTGATTCTCAAAAAGATGGGTTGTGGGTTAACTACTTTCTTTATAAATCCAATGAGAACGAATATGCTGTAGAAATGCTTGAAAAAATAGAAGCCTGGCTTGAGGATGACATGGAAATAAAGAAAATAATTGAGAAAGCCGGACATGCAGACAGGATGGAAATAAAAAAGTAGGAATTTTTTTTATTATATCCTTAGATGTTCATATAGCAATTTGGAGGTATTATTATGAAAGAACGTTATAAATTATTATGGTTAATCATTATTTTTCTATGTTGTTATTTTGTTCCTTTGAGTCATCCTGATATAAGGGCTTCAGGGCTTGAAGCATTTATGATGCTTCAGGAATATGCACAGAAACATGTTCTTACCTGCCTTATCCCGGCTTTTTTTATTGCAGGAGCTATTGCCGTGTTTGTATCTCAAGCTTCTGTATTAAAATATTTCGGAGCTCAGGCACGAAAAATCTTATCTTACAGTGTTGCATCAGTTTCAGGGACAATTCTTGCCGTTTGTTCCTGTACGATTTTACCTCTGTTTGCAGGTATCTATACAAGAGGAGCAGGAATTGGGCCTGCAACAGCTTTTCTGTATTCAGGACCTGCCATTAACGTTCTTGCTATTACATTAACTGCCAAAATACTTGGCTGGCAACTGGGGCTTGCCCGTATAATCGGTGCTATTTTGTTTTCAATCATTACAGGACTTTTGATGGCCTTTATTTTCAAAAAAGATGACGAAAAACGAACCACGGGTAAAATTTATGTTCCAGATAGTGATGGAGAAAACCGAACCCTGTTTCAGGATACACTGTTTATAATGACAATGGTACTTATACTTATTTTTGCAGCTTTTGCAAAACCTGCAGCTGGATCTACAGGTCTATGGTCGTTAATTTTTTCAGTAAAATGGTATATTACTGCTATATTTGTGATACTGGTTATGATAATGTTGAAATCATGGTTTTCAAAAGATGAAATTAGAGAATGGGTTGATTCTACATGGAGCTTTGTGAAGCAGATTTTTCCACTGCTTGGAGCTGGTGTTTTGGTTGCAGGTTTTTTACTTGGCAGACCAGGTCATCCTGCATTGATTCCAGACCAGTATATCCAGACACTTCTTGGTGGTAATTCATTATGGGCTAATTTATTTGCCTCTCTTGCAGGTGCTGTGATGTATTTTGCTACGCTTACAGAGGTCCCAATACTTCAGGGATTAATTGGAGCAGGTATGGGTCAAGGTCCTGCGTTAGCTTTGCTGCTTGCAGGCCCAGCACTTTCATTACCTAATATGTTGGTAATCGGAAGTGTTATGGGGGCTAAAAAGACAGCTGTTTTTTGTTTTATTATTGTTATTATGTCAACATTTGCAGGAATGGTTTACGGCGTTATTGTTGAATGATGCTGTGAATAATATATTAAAAAAAAAGGAGTAAATTATGAACATTAAAGTATTAGGGCCAGGCTGTTCAAAATGTAAGAAAACCGCAACTATTATCATGGAAGTGATTGAAGAAACAGGAACAAAAGCAACGATCGAAAAAGTAACAGATTTATTGAAAATTGCAGAATATGGTGTTTTCGGTACACCTGCTGTTGTTATTGCTGGTGATGTAAAAAGTGTTGGGAAAATTCCAAAAAAAGAAGATATCAAAAAATGGCTTGGAAACTAAGAATTAACAGCTCATAAAAAAGGAGCTTAGGAAAAAAATATAATTTTGTTAATCACTCTTTTTTCACCTCTTTGAGCGAATTCACATGTTTCAGTAATTCTTTTGCCATTTTTTTCTGTTTGGAAAACTTAACTGCTTTTTGAAAGGCTGTTCCGGCAATCTCTTTTTTATTCATCTGCAAAGCACAATAACCTTTCATCAGATATGCTCTTCCATTTTTTGGATTAAGGAGGACGCTTTGATTAAAAGCATTAAAGGCTTTGTCAAAATCGTATTCCTGATAAAGTACCTGGCCCATCATAAACCAGAGCTCTGATGTTGGTTTTTTTTTAAGAACACTCGTTAATGTTTCTATAGCCTTTGCAGGCATATGACCGCTGATATAGGTTGAAGCTAATTTTTTATAACAGCTTGCATTATTCTTCAAATCAATAGCTTTTTCATAATATTGAGCAGCTTTTACGGGGATACCGATAGCATTATTGAGATCTCCAAGAAGTATGATGTCTTCTCTTTTTGGGGAAGTTAAATAAGAATATACTGTAAGTGCTGTAGCAGCCAGTTTGTAATCGTTTTGTTGTAAATGAAGCTGTGTTAGAATCTTCCACCAGCGTGGATCATCTTCATTTTCATTAATCAATCTGTTGACAACTGCAAACGCTTTTTTTTTAAAATTCAAATCTATATACACTTTTAATAATGCTTCCAGCCATTCTGTCTTTGGTGTACCTGCCTTACCTGATACAAGATATTCTAAATGGGGCAGGGCTTTTTTTTCTTTTTTCCCCATCATATAGGAAACAGCAGCATAGTAGAGTAGGGAATGATTATTTTTCTCATTAAGCTCATAAGCTTTTAACAAGCAATCTCCACTTTTATTATACTGTTTCAGATCAAAGTAAAGTTTGCCTGCATTTTGCCATGTTGCAGTACAATCAGGATATAAAACAGCAGATGTTTTGTAATGTTGTAAGGCTTCTTCTTTTTTATCTGTTACAGCAAGGGTATTGGCTAAAGTGAATTCCACAAGATAATGCGGCTTTTGAGGATATTTTTCAATGAATTGCTTTAGACATTTTTCTGCTTTAAAGTACTCTTTTTTTTCTATCAGCTGCTGTGCATTATAAACAACTTTTTGAACTACCCGTGTCAATTCTGGTGGTTTACTTTCAGCCCATACAGGAAAAAAAATCAAAGTTACAAACAAGAAAACGCTTATTGCTGCAGCTCTTTTAATTTTCAATCACTCTCCTCCCATATTAAATTCAATAGTTGTGATCATCCAGGTAGAGACTGCATTCTTTCTAATTTTTCCTGGAGAAAATCTCCATAAGGGAAGAGCTTTTAGCACACACTCATCAAATATACCAGACGGTGTTGATTTGAGAATCTTTATGTTGCTCACAGAACCATTTCCATCCACCAGAAATTTAACATCAACCTTTCCAGTAATGTTGAGTCGTTTTGCCCTGTAAGGATATACAGGCTTCATTTTAAAAATAACCACAGGTATTTGATCCACATCACCTATCTCATAGGAAGTAGGTACAGGAGTTGGTGGAGCTACAGGCATACCAGTAGAAAGTTTTGGATTAATTTCAAAAGAAATTTTGGGTAGCTCCATCTTTATTGCTTGTTTTTTAAAAGCTTTATGTTGCAGCCTGACTGTTGGAATAATCTTTTCAGCCGGTTTTTTTTCAGGTATTTTTTCTTTTTTTTCAGGTAACGGCTTTGAAAGAGTATTTTTTACCAGACTTACCGGCATTACAAATTCAAGATCACTTTTCTTGAAATCACTCTTTACAAAAAGGGGAATCAATGCAAATAAGAAAATATTAATCAGTACTGCAAAACCTATAGCTGTAATAATTCTCTTTTTCATTCCCTGATTCTGCATTTATTTTTTGTTTTCTGATTTTGAAGCTGCAATACTCACGTTTTTTGCACCTGCAAGACGACACTGATCCATAACCTGAATAACTATCCCTGTATGGCTTATTTTGTCAGCCACTATAATTATACCACTTTCCGGATCGTCTGCTATGCAGCGTTCTATATGGGCACGAACGCTTCTAATATCAATCTGCTTTCTTTCTAAAAAAATATAACCATCAGATGAGATACCTATAAAAATGTTTCCTTTTTCCTTGAGAGTTGCAGTAGAAGCAGCTGGGCGCTGCACATCAATTCCGGTTTCTTTTACAAAACTTGTAGTAACCATAAAAAAAATTAGCAGGATAAACACCATGTCAATAAGAGGAGTCATGTTGATATCTGTTGTTTCTGTATTTGCCCTTAGAGATTGGCGTATATTAATCATTTAAAGATTCCTTTTCATTATCATAACCAGTTCATTTAGACGATTTTCCATAGAAATGGCTTGTCTGGAGAGAAAACCGCTCATAAAAAGTCCTGGGATTGCCACCAAAAGACCACTTTGAGTAGTAATCAGGGCTTCAGAAATACCACCTGCCATGGCTTTTGCATTGCCTGTACCAAATACGGAGATTACGTCAAAGGTTGTCATCATGCCGGTTACTGTACCGAGAAGGCCAAATAGTGGTGATACTGCAGCCAGTATCATTATAATAGTCAAAAATTGTTTGATAGACGATTGCTTTTTCATGATACATAATTTAAGGATGCCTTGATCCAGTTTTCTGTTTTTTGTACGTTTATTGAGAAAATCAAGAACAATTTCGGTTCTAAGTCCATTTACACTGTAAGGCACAGGCTTACCTTTAAGCATCTGAACTACCTCCTGCAAACCAATATCATTTTTATCCATTTTTCGGAAATCATGTACCCGATCAAAGATAAGAGCCCACATCAAAAGTGAACAGAAGATAAGTGGAATCATAATTATACCACCTGGACAAAGATATTCGTATGCATTTGTAATAATATTCATATGTTTTTTGTTTTACTCAAGCACAGTTATCTCTCTGTGAACAATATTAGTCAGTGCCACGGCCTTTTCTTCCATATCTCCTACTATATGGCTGACACGCCTGTTTAAAAAAGTATGTGCGAGCATTATAGGAATAGCTACGCCAAGACCAAACATAGTTGTTACCAGCGCTTCAGAGATACCTCCAGACATCATGCGCGGATCACCTGTACCATATAAAGTAATAACATGAAAAGTGCTTATCATGCCGGTTACTGTTCCCAAAAGGCCTAACAGAGGAGCAATTGAGCCCATTATATTTAAGGCAGGCAAAAATCGCTCAAGTCTGGGAAGCTCCTTTAATATAGCTTCCTGCAGAATACTTTCCTGTGTTTCCCTGTCTTCAGCCCTGCCATAAATTCCTGCTTTTAAAACGTTATAAACAGGCCGGCCTGTCTTGTCTTTTACTATTTCCTCACACTTTTTCCATTTACCCTGAAGAGCAAGTTCATTAACCGTATTCATAACGAGGTCGGCATTTGCATGAACTCTCTTTAAGAAAACAGTACGCTCAACTACTATAATGAAGGCAAGAAGACCTAATGCTAAAATAGGCCAGACTATTAGTCCTCCGTTTTTAATTCTCTCTACAAACGTCAATTTATGAGTGATCTGCCTTAATGCTGCTCCACCGGAAAAATCAAGATATACAGCATCTGTTTTCCCCAGCATATATTTTTTTAAATTCCTCTGGATAGACCATGATGGCATGGCTGAAAGAGAAAAAAAACGGCTGCTTGCTTCAGAATATTTTAGAAAGCCTGTCTCCTTATCTGTCCTGTATACACCAGTAAATTTACCAATGCTTAAAATATCTCCGGTTTGTGATCTCCCTGAGTGGTTAATAAAAGATCCTTTTTGTAAAACCACTTCACCTGAAAGTTCCATCTCTTGAAAAAAAAGATCGGTTATGGTTTTTAAATTATCTATTCCAGGAAAATGGTTTTTATTCAAAATCGGTTTTAGCAGATCCGTACGTTCAGGAAAACGAGCTGTAAATTGAGACTGGTTTAAGGTTGTTTCAAGATCCCTGGCAACCACACGCACCGTACCAGCAAGCTCCAGCATATCCATTTCATTGTCTGACCACAAAAGAGCAAGTTTAAGTTCCTCTTCTTTTAATTTTTCAAAATCATTTTGCATAGTCTTAATATCTGAATTAAGCCTTTTTACATCAATCTTTATACGGGTAATTATTTTTTTAAGGGATTTGGAACCTTTTATAATTCGCTCTTTACTCTCTTTCTCTTCAGTAAGAGCTGTTTTATAATCAGCCTTTGCCTTAATAGATGCTGCCCGCATATCCTTTCCATAGGCAGGAATCGTAAAAAGGAAAAATATAATTATCAGCCAATGGATCATAGGTGTTTTAAATAACATTTTCATTTTTCATTTTTCATTTTGATATTTATATTTTCAGGGATAATTCTACCTATAGGCAGTCTGACCAAATCAATAGTTCGTTCATGCTTAGCCATTTCAATTGCTTTACCAATGTCCCTGCAGTATTTTGAAGGTAATGTTTTCCATGCTTTTGCTGCTTGATCATAATATCCCACGACCTTACCATCAGGAGTCTGACAGAAAACAGAGAGCCTGCCTAACCTTAAAATATTAACCAGAACTAACCGATCGTCTATATCAATCGACAGATCTATTAAATCAATAGTATCCTGATAAACTTCTACAGTACGACCATATCCAGCCTCTATCTGAAGTGCTTCCATAACCCTTCGATATTTTTCAGCTGCCGGTTTATCCGGCTGTGCCAGAGTATTTTTGATTGAGGCAAGCCGACAGGCTCGTTCCTTTGATTGAAAGGGTAAATCTTTTTTGATAAACTCCTCAAGTTGTATTACTACAGCTTTTAAACAGGATTCTAACTCTTCTTTTATCCTGTTTGATTCTTCAATTTTTCGTTTAAGATCTTCAACTTTAACTTTTTGAATGGCAAGAGTACTTTTAGTCTTAGCTTTGACCTTTTTAAGATGTTCCTGATTCACTTTCAAAGATTGATAATAAGCCATACGTTTTGATCTCTTTCCTGCCCATGCATTCTCGTTTTTCTGAGTTTGCTGACGGATATCAATAGTTTGAACAACTTTTCCCCGAATCTCGTCCTGTTTTGTTTCTGCCGCAGATTGACTGTGCATAACAAATAGTAAAAACAGAAAAAATACTTTCGGAAAGATTCTTTTATAAAAATAGTGATAACTCATTAACTTCTCCTAAACAAAAAGCGTAAGCAGAATATTTTTCAGATTTCCGGTTACGCCCTTACTTTCTCTGTATCATTTCAAGATCGGAGTTCGTAAGATATTCCTTATGAAATTAGAAACTGCAAACTTAATTAGTAATTTCTAATAATTTATAAAAAATATTTTGTCAAGTTTTTTTAGGGTAGTAAAATAAAACAGTTATTTCATCTATGTTCTTTATGTTTTGACATTTGATGACCGATGTTATAATTAAACCCTATAATAATAGAATCATATTAATTGGCGATAACATAAACAAGTTCAAGGGTAATAATGAAGATGTAACGGGACCACATTGCCTAATAGTGATTATACTGATATAAGCTGAGTTAAATATTCTAATAAATAAAAGTATTTCTTTTTAAGCAGGGGTGTTTAATGGATATAATAAATCAAATAAAGAATGAATTTAAATACAATGTAATGTTTTTTCGTGATTGTATTAAAGGTGTTTTTAAAAAACCAGCAGAGCCCTTGAAAGAGGGATCAAAAACCTCAGTATTACTGGTTTCCGGATGGTTAACGAGAACTGCTACCTTAGTAAAAATACAAAAAAAAATAAACAGAGCAGGCCATCCTGTATATATAGCAAATTTAGGTTTTCAGGTTGGTAATATTCTTAAAAAAAGTAAAAAAATTTCGAACTATATTACAAAAAACGACCTTAATGATATTTATATTGTTGCCCATTCCATGGGCGGATTAATTTCAATTGGTTCAATAATTTTAGGCGAAAAAAGGATTCGAAAAATATTTACCCTTGGTACTCCTTATACTGGATCATATCTAATATTTTTTTTATATATATTAATAATTTTGTTAGCATTATACGGCTTTACTATAAGTTCAATTGCTTTCTGTCTTCCGCTTTTAATATTATTTATGCCTTCATTGCGTCAGATGACGCCAGGTTCTGATTTAATTAAGTTGTTTCAACTCCATTACCCATTAATTAAAAACATTCAATGCATATTTTCATCAATAGATAATGTTGTAATTAATTCACCGCTAAAAATTAATAAACCTGTTCGTCTTGGACGCAAAGAAGATATCTGCTTACATGAATTTGGGCATTTAAATCTGATTCTTGGTGATAATAGCATTCAAGAGGTGATTAAACTTCTTGAAATAGAAGAACAAAAATCAGTAGTGTCCGGTTAGGAAATTGCAGGAAGCAAAATAGGCAAAATAGGTAAAATACGGAAAGTTTAATTATTTTTTCCGCTATTTTAGAATAAATTTCTTGAATTTCTAAGTTTGCTTTACCAAAATTGCGAAACTTGCTCGTGCCTCGCTCAAACAATCGCAATTTTTTGGCTGCGCTGCAC
>DAOWNP010000295.1 GCA_030642545.1 Desulfobacteraceae bacterium
ATAATAAATCAGCTCTCTTTTCCTTTTTTTGTACTACTATATCTAGGGTAGAGATATCAGCATTATTAATATCTGGCACTGTTTTTTCTATAAACTTTATTACATCACCAAGTGTTTCTATATTAGCCATTTCAGCAGGATCAACCTCAGGCATCCATGGAGATTCATCCTTTACAGCAGATAGTATTTCCACACGCTTTATGGAATCTATCCCAAGATCTGATTCAAGACTCATATCCTCTGTTAAAATATCTTTAGGATAGCCTGTTTTATCTGCTACAATACTCAAAAGCATATCTGTAAAATCTATATCTTTTGGAATACTTATACCCTCTGTATCTAAACTTTGGGAATCTGTTTTTGTTTCTATTGTTTCAGGTACTGTCTTTTCTATAAAATCTATTACATCACCAAGTGTTTCTATGCTACCCATTTCAGCAGGATCAACCTCAGGCATCCAGGGAGATTCATCCTTTACAGCAGATAATATTTCCACACGCTTTATGGAATCTATACCAAGATCTGACTCAAGACTCATATCCTTTGTTAAAATATCTTTAGGATAGCCTGTTTTATCTGCTACAATATTCAAAAGCATATCTGTAAAATCTATATCTTTTGGAATATTCATACTCTCTGTATTCGAAGATTTTTCTGACAGACCTTTTTCAATGATTTTTGGTGGTGAAGATATAGATTCAAAACTTTGTTTCTCTTGCAAACTGTTTTTAACTGTTCCTGAAGTTTCAGGTAAATTCTGCTGTTCTTCTTTTATTGGTAAAACACGTTGCTCTTGAAAAGAAACAGGATTAATAACATCTGTTTTTCCATAAGTTTGAGATTCTCTCCCATTTAACATATTACTCAACGCGATATTGGATGCTTCTGCTGAATTTAAAAAAGCAATATGAGAATCAGCAATAGTTTTTTGGTAAACAGAGTGAGATTCTGCTGTTTGTCTTTGTATTTCACTATAAGCATCAACCCATACACTATTATCAATATATTCTGTCCTGCCTGATACAATAGAATGATTAACAGGCAAAACTTGTTTTTGTTCTCTCTTTTTTTCAGCTCTTACTGAAAATTCTTTGCCTTCCTCAGAAACATCTGTTTTATGATTATTTACTGAAACATACTCAGGAGTTTTAATATTTTTTAGCTTAACACTATCTTTAATTTTATCAGATTTTGTTATATTTTTGTGTTGTGTTTCATGAGATTTCATATTGTTTAACTCTGTTTTATAATGAACTTCGGGTTTTTTACTTTTATTATCAACAATTTTGCTATTAGAAGCTGCTATTGATGGTTTTATTTTTAAAGAATTTGGCTTTGATGATATTTCTTTATTTTTAGAAGAATAATATGGGCGGTCATGATTACAGCCTAACAAAGAAATGGATATTATAGGTTTTTTTCTTTTGGCAGGATCAGTCAAAGGAGCATAATTTTTCCACAGATTTTTAAAATCTATATCTGCTCCACTTACAGCAAGTTTACCAAGAGCTTTAAAAAAACTAATTATTCCATTTTCCTGTTTATTATCAAGATTTACAATTGTACATGTTTTCTCTTTTAAAATTTGTTTTATAAGACCGGAAAGAACTGATCCGGGTCCTACTTCTATAAAAGTTCTTACCCCTTTTTCATACATTGATTCAATCTGCTTTACAAACTGTACTGAATGATCTAACTGATTTACAAGAAGCTTTTGGATTTTATCAGAGTTTTTGGAATGTACCTTTCCGTTGACACAGGAATAAACAGGTATTAAAGGAGATTTAAACGATATTTTTTCCAGATATTTATTATAAGATTCACAAGCCCCACTCATCATAGATGAATGAAAAGCAGCTGAAACCGGAAGTTTTGTAAATTTTATTTTTTCTTTTTTAAGACAAGAAGCTACTTCATCAATAGATGATACAGGCCCTGAAAGCACTACCTGCAGGGGAGCGTTATGATTTGCTACAACAACATCACTACCCCACTCTTTTAATAATGACTGGATTTTATCAAAAGATGCTGCAACAGCTATCATTGCACCAGGGGTTACTGCTGCTTCAGCCATCAGGGAACTTCTTTTGCGGCACACTCTAAAAATATCTGCAAGATCTAACACACCAGCATCAAACATGGCTGTAATTTCACCAAGACTATGCCCGCCAAGATAATCCGGTTTAATACCTATATCTTTCATAAGTCTGGACATGGTCAAACTTGCTGCAAGAATTGCCGGCTGCGACCATTTAGTATTTTTTAAATCTGTATCCTGCTTTTTACGGTCTGCATCAGAAAATACCGGTACAGGAAAAACTTTATCGCACAACCTCTCACTTTTATCTAAATGAGATTTTTCGTTTTTCCATGAAAGATTTTCTGCAAAATCCCATATTTCACAAAGACCATTAAAAGACATGGCAAGATCTCCACCCATACCAACATACTGACTTCCCTGACCTGGAAAAATAAAGGCTGTAGTTCCTTCTTTTTCCTTTTTTGAATAAAAGATTCCGAGAGGATGTGTAAAATCTTTGTCTGGCTTTTCAGATAAAGTATCTACTGCTATCTCTAACTTTTTTTTAAGATCTTTTTCATCTGTTGCAACTATTGCAAGTCTGGATAAAAGAGTTTTGTCTATATTTTCCTGACTTGTTCGTGCGAGATAAACAAAACTATCTTCAATATTTACCATCTCTTTAGCAGTTTTTTTACAAAGCCTGACAAGCTCTTTTTCATCTTTTGCACTAAAAAGAACAAGCTCACATGGCATGGTTCGCATTTGCCATGCTTTTTGTCCTTTTCCTGTATACTCTTCCAAAGCAACATGAAAATTAGTACCTCCAAATCCAAAAGAACTAACCGAAGCTCTCCTTGGATGATCACTATTTCTAATCCATGGACGGGTACAGGTATTTAAATAAAAAGGACTTTGTTCAATTTTAAGCTTAGGGTCCGGTTTATCTATCTTAATTGTTGGTGGAAGTACTTTATGATGCAGTGCCATAACAGCTTTTATAAGGCCTGCTGCTGCTGCTGCACTTTTTGTATGACCTATTTGTGATTTAACAGATCCAAGTGCACACCATTGACGTTTTTTTTGTTCATTGTTTTTATTAAATGCCATGAACAAACCATCAAATTCTGCTATATCTCCGGCTTTTGTTCCTGTCCCATGAGCTTCTATAAGTTCAACTGTTGATGGTGAATACCCAGCATCAACATATGCCCTGTTTAATGCTGCTGCCTGACCTTTGGCTACCGGAGAATAGATACTTGACCCTGAGCCATCAGATGATGACCCAACCCCTTTTAACACAGCGTAAATACGATCACCATCCCGCTCTGCATCATCAAGCCTTTTAAGGGCAACCATTCCTAATCCTTCTCCCAAAATCATTCCATCTGCTTTGTCTGAAAAAGGGCGGCAATCATGGGTTGG
>DAOWNP010000203.1 GCA_030642545.1 Desulfobacteraceae bacterium
GGAGTGCATCTTCAATCTCTTTTACAAAAAGACCTTTTCCGCCTATTTTTGCAAGGGGTGTATCTAAAATTTTATCCCCTTTTGTTTTTATTATTAAGAGATTAACTGATAACTCAGGATTCTTTTTTAAAATTTCTGATCTTACCCAGTTTGCTTGCCACAAAGCAAGGTTGCTTCCCCTTGTACCTATAATTATTTCTTTTTTCATAAGCTGCCACAACTTGAACAATTTGTAGATGAACATCCGCTGCATGAAGATGTTCCGGCAGACGATGCTACAGTTTCTCCTGATACTCCCTTTGATGTAAAACCACAAGTAGACATTTGCTTATTAACACTAATACTGCCACATGCAGGACAGTTATCAGGAACACTGCTTCCCATAACCAGATATTCAAAGTTATGCATGCATTCAGTACATTGATATTCATAAATAGGCATTTAATATACTCTCCAAAAACTTATAATTTTTTATTTAAAAAAACTCAAAAACATTTTTATATAGCTTCTATATCATTATAAATCAATAATAAAAATATAGCTAATTAGGCCTCATTCATAATTCGTAATTTTTATCCAACCTTGGAACAGGGTAATCAAAACTTTCATTGAGCAATAAAACCAGCAAAACCGAACTTAAAATATGTTTTTGTTTAAAGTCATATTTTTTTTGAATTTTTTTTATCAAATTACGACTGTTTTTATCAAAATCAGAAAGTGTTGATATCTCATTATATCTTAAACTATTTAACTGTTCTTTAACTTCTGCAGCTGTTTTTAAAGAGATATTTTGAAGATCATAATCTTTTTCTAATAAAAAATTTTTCCACGGTATATATGCTTTTTTTGACCAAAAACCATTCAATTGCTTTTTTGAAAGTTTAAAAAGTTGTTTTTCAGTTTTTATAACAACATCATTTTGGTTGACTTTAATTAGTGTAAAATATCCAGGAGTTGATATGCCTTTGAAAAACAGTTGGAGAATAACAGGGATATTTAACTTTTCTATAGTATTTATATCACATGTAATGTTTATTATATTTAGTCCATTATGTTTTGCAGCATAATTAAAAAAAAAATTATCTTTATCAAAATTTTTCATAAAAGGAGTTATTTTAAAGTCTGTTTTCCACAAAGATGCTGCTTCTTTAATTGCTTTGTATCTTGTGTCTTTTAAATTTATACTGTTTAAATAATCATAAAAACTGACTTTTAAGATTTCTTTTTTTAAATTATCATCTACAGGATATAATCTATCTATTTGTGTGTTGATAAATTTAACAGGTATACTTTCTTTTATATTTCCATCCACAGATTTGTATATAAGAAAAAAAGATACTATGAAGAAAAAAGATACTATGAAAACAGCCAAATGTCTTTTTTTAATAAAATAAAAAGGTTTTGTGTTATTGACTCCATTAAATTCGGATATAGCACAATTTATTATAGATACATCTATAATAGTTTTATCAAGATTAAATGCTGTAAGAAGTGCTCTGTCACAAACTTTATTAATTAATCTTGGGACACCTCGTGAATATTTAAAAATTTTTTTAAAAGCCTTCATGTTAAAATCAACAATATTGTGGTCACTTGCAATATAGAGCCTGTGCTGAATATAGTATACAGTCTCCTTAAAAGTTAAGGGATATATTTTTCTATGCAAAGTAATCCGCTGATTCAATTGCCTTAATTTGTAGCTTTTTAAAATATTATCAAATTCAGGCTGACCCAGTAAAATTATTTCTATAAGCTTTTGGTTTTTGGTTTCAAGATTTGATAGAAGTCTTATCTGTTCCAAAACCTCAAAAGATAGATTTTGTGCTTCATCTATAAGAAGTACAACTTTTGAACCCTGCTCTTTTTTTTTTATAAGAAATTTGTTTAAAATATTAATCAGATCTTTTGTGTTATTGAGATCTGATTTTATTGCAAACTCTTCATTGATTAATTGTAATAATTCAACAGAATTAAGCATGGGATTAAATATATATGCAACTTCAATATCTAATTTATCTTTTACACTATCAATAAAAACTCTGCAAAGAGTTGTTTTCCCAGTACCAACTTCACCTGTTATTTTTACAAAACCGTCTCCATTTGAAATAGCATAATTCAGATGTGCTATAGCCTCCTGATGGCTTTTACTTAAAAACAGGTATTCAGGATCTGGTACAAGTTTAAAAGGTCTCTCTTTAAAACCAAATTTTGCGCAATACATTTATAACTTTCCTAAAAAAAAGATCATATAGTTGCAGCCAGCTCAAAGATAGGCATATATAAAGCAAGTACAACAGTTCCGATTAAAAGTCCCATGACAATCATTAATGCCGGTTCTATTGTTGAAGTAATAATAGATATTTTTGTATCTGCTTCGTTATCAAAAAAATCGGCAATTTCTATTAGCACAGTTTCCAAAGCACCACTGTTTTCACCTGACAGAATCATCCTTTGTGCAAGTTTAGGGAATATTTTTATATTATTAATTGAATCTGAAAAAGAGACTCCCTGTCCAAGAGAAATAATAACTTCTTCTAATTTTGTTCTGACAAAGAGATTGTTAACATTATTTGACGCAATTTTAACAGCTTCAATAAGAGATGTTCCACTGGATAATAATGTTGATAGAGTTCTTGAAAACAAAGATGTAATATATATAGTGATAAAATTTCCGAAAAAAGGCAGATTTATTAATACTTTGCTTACATTTAATTTTCCTGTATATGTTTTTATATAAAATATAAAATATAAAAGAAAAGCAACTGAGAATAAAATAAAATAAGAAATATATGATTTAATATTGTCACTTATATTTAATAACAACGCAGTAAGTACCGGAAGTTCTTTTCCCGTTTCTGTAAAAGAACTGGTTATTGCAGGAACAACGTATATAAGCATAAATACGAGAACAGAAAAAGAGGTAATTCCTAAAAACAAAGGATATATGGACGCTGAAATTATTTTGTTTTTTATCTGTTCAGCTTTATTAAAATGGATAATATATCTGTCAATTGCACTCGGTATGTCTCCACTTTTTTCACCTGAGAGTATTATTGCTATATAGAGTTTTGGAAACATATTTGGATATTTAGCCAAAGAGGCTGAAAGAGATTCTCCTTCTTTAACATTTTTTCTTATTTTTTTTATTACCTTTATAAAACTACTCTTATCAGCTTCCTGGTCTGTAATTGTATCTAAAGCAGAAACTATGGGAAGTCCGGCTTTTATTAAAACTCTTAATTCATGATTAAAACTTAAAAACACATTTTTTTTGGGTTTTCTTATTTTCTCTTTATCTTTTGTAAAAAATTTGTTTTTATTAATTTTTGTAACACCAAAAACAAAATAGCCTTGCTCTTTGAGTTTTTCTATTACTTTTAATTTAGATTCAGCTTCTTCTGTTTTTTCTATTGTTTGACCTGAGTCATCTGCTATCTTGCATCTGTATTTTCCCATAATATATTCTCTAAAATTATAGACCTTAAGATAATGATTTTGGGTGCGTTATCGGTCGTCAGGTGCATGCAGAACACTAATCCAAATTTCTGTGTTAAGAAAAATAAATTTGATCCTCGCAATACAACGGATATGCCTGTGGTCAAATCTATTTTCTGCCTTGAACACAGAAGAAATTTTCATGTCAAATTAACATTTCATAAATAAATCTGCTTTTTCGGCAGTTTTGATTTCGTCTGAAACTGGATGATGTTAAATAAAGATACTGTTCTGCACGGGTTATTGCAACATACATAAGCCGTCTTTCTTCTTCAAGTTCTTTTTCTGAATTTACAGATCTCCAGTGAGGGAAAAGATTTTCTTCGCAACATGTAACAAAAACAACAGCAAATTCAAGACCTTTACTTGCATGGATAGTTGACAAAGATACTGCTTCACTGTTTTCTTCATTATCATCTTTTTTATCTTCTTTTACAAGAGAAGCTTCTTCTAAAAATTCAATAATATCTGTTTTTTTAGAAGCTGTATAGATTAGTTCATCAATATTTTCTTTTCTCGAAATAAATTCAGTATCCGATTTTGAATATTTTTTAAGATAATCAAGATAGTTAAGTTGATATAAAACTTCCTTTATTGCCAGATCCGGTGATAAAAGTTTTATTTTATCTAATGTGTTCATCAAGGTTTTAAGAGACTGATGTATTTTTTCAGACATAATCTTTTTTATGACAGTTTGTCTTGCAGCATCAGACAGGCTGGCTCCGTCTCTCATCATAGAACTTATTTTATTTAACATTTTAGGACCTATGCCCCGTTTTGGTAAATTAATTATACGTTCAAAGGCTGTATTATCGTTATGGTAAACAGCCGCCATCAGATAACAGGTAATATCCATTATCTCTTTTCGTTCAAAAAAACCTTTGGATCCAAGCATTTTATAAGATATGCCATAACTCCTGAATGCTTTTTCAAAAGCATATGAGCAAGCCTTTGTCCTGTAAAGAACTGCTATTTTATTTAAATTACTTTTTGATCTGTTTAGTGAAATTATTTTTTTTGCAACCCAGGCTGCCTCGCTTGTTTCATCCGGAAATCTATGCTCATCTATTATACCGCCCTGTTTTTTTGAAAAGCACTCTTTAGATATTTTATTGTAATTATTTTCAATTAAATCATTTGCTATTTTTATAATTTCATCTGCTGATCTAAAATTTTCTTCAAGTCTAAAAATTTTTGCATCAGGATATCTGTTTTTAAAATTAATAAAATTATTAATATTGCTTCCTCTAAATCCATAAACAGATTGCCAGTCATCTCCTACACAAAAGAGGTTCCCTTTATACAGAAGTTGTTTTGTCAACTCGTCTTGAATATTATTACTGTCTTGATATTCATCTACTAAAATATATTGAAACTTCTCTTTGTATTTTTTTCTTAAATCTGGATTGTCCCTTAAAATATTTCTGACAAACATTAATATATTATCAAAATCAACAGCATTTGCAGCAAAAAGGGTTTCTTCATATTTTTTATATACTTCATGATAATTGACAGGATAACCAGTAGTCTTTTCATCAAAATA
>DAOWNP010000189.1 GCA_030642545.1 Desulfobacteraceae bacterium
CTTGCGGCATACAATGCTGGCGGCACAAAGGTAAGAAAATATAAAGGAGTTCCTCCTTATAAAGCAACAAAACTCTATATTAAAAAAGTAACCAGTTATTACAGGTATTTTAAATTAATAAATAATCAAACATCATAAATTCAGGGCAATAGAAGAAAAGAATATACTCATATTGAAGATGGGTATATTCTTTTTTGCAAAAGTTCCCTTAGGAGTTTGGTAATAAATAAGTACAAAATAATTTTTCGCCCGTCTTTTTGAACCTGAAGGAATTTTCATTCCTCAGCAGCCTGTCAGCAATCATTAATTATATTTTTTCAAATACTTCGCATAAATCCACTTATTTTCACCAATTTTCGCCCATCCATTATCAATTTTTTCTACATCTATATACATCCCTTTTACTACTGAAGCCACAATATCTTGATCAGTTGAAGGACCTGACCTTATTATAAGATTAGCATATGCAATATACAAATTATTTTTGTATTCAAGCTGATCAGATTTAACCGGCATACTCTCTTCTATTTCAATATTTTTTTTGCTTATCCATTTATCCTCACCTATTCTTGCCCAGCCTCCTGTTTCTTCAAAAACAACAACTTTAAGACCCTTTTCAAGTACACCTATATTGTTAGAATTATGATCAGGTTTTAATCTTACAATTGCTGTTTTGATTATAACAAAAAGACCATTGGTTTTTTTTGGTAAAACATCTTCAGAATATTCTCTTACACTATCTTTCACCAATAACTGAGCATAAACCCAATTTTTTTCACCTATTTTTGCCCAGCCATTAATATTTTCAACAACATAAACAGGTGATCCTGCCTTTAACAAACCAATTTTAGGAAAATCTAATGACGAACCTGATCTGATATTTATATTTTTATCAGCAAAATATCTACCTCTGTTTTCTTGCGTTGACAACTCTTCTTTTACAAAAACAAGCGGTATTGTCACTGCATCTGACTGTACTACCTCTGTTGTTTGATTATTTAATCTATATTGATCTGTATCATCAAGCAATTTTGCCAGCACCCACTTTTCTTTCCCTATTTTTGCCCAGCCAGCAGCAATCTCAATCACATCTATTCTTGCTCCTTTTATTAATTTCCCTACACGCATAAATGATGTTGAAGGTCCGCGTCTTACATTAATATTAACTTTTGCAAAAAAACTACCTGCTCCTGATAAAGTATTCCCCTCACTATTATAAATATTAGAATTATTTCTTCTGTCTATCTCAAAGTCTGAATATTGTTCAGCTCTCAATAATTTTGCATATACCCAGCTACTTTCACCTAACTTTGCCCAGTCACCCTCAATTTTTTCAACTGAAACAGACACTCCTTTATATATTTCACCCGTTTTTTTATATTTAACTGATGGACCAGATCTTATATTTATATTCTTTAAAACCAGATATCTAATATCAGATTTTTCCCTTGTATTATCTACAGCAGGCTTTTCTTCTAACCGTGTTTCAAGATATTTCAAACCTTCTATAAAAACTTTATCATCTGGTTTTAATTTTAAAGCACTTTTTATATCTTTTATAGCTCTTTTTATATCTCCTTTTTGCTCCCAGACTGTACATCGATTAAAATAAGCAAGAGCATAATTTTTATCTAAATTCACAGCTTTTGAATAATTTTTAATGGCTTTTTCAAATTCCTGTTTTTTGTTAAATATATTTCCTATATTATTGTATGCCATAGCAAAATCCGGTTTTCTCTCAACTGCTTTATTATAATCTGCCATAGCATTATCAAATTCATTTTTCTTTTTATATACTAACCCACGGTTAAAATAAGCTTCAGCTAATTCAGGAGACATTTCTATGGTTTTTGTATATACTTCAATCGCCTGATCATATTTCCCTTCATCTTCAAATTGTCTACCTTCATCAAAGAACGTTTTAATAATTCCTGCTTTTTCGGTCCCTGCCTGTGCATTAGATTTTAGAAAGTAAGACATTGAAATACTTATAAAAAAAATAATTATTAAAAGTATTTTTAATTTAAAACAGAAATTTTTCATACCCACCCCACAAATAAAAATTTAAATTTTTACTTTACCATAAATAGTTTAGCACAATTTTACAAATTTCGAATTTTTTAATTTAATAAAGAAGAAAGGAGACTTTCGTTAACTACTATGAATTATTACTTAAAATATGTCAAGAGTTAATTGTTAAATCTATTAAAATTTTAAGGGTGGATCATAGCATCAATAATCATATATCACAACGTATAAGGACAAAGACAAATTTAAAACTAAAAAACAAAAACATATAATATATCATTATATTCGCAAGCTATACTTGACATTTATTAATTATCTAAATATTAATATTTAAAAAAACTTGCCAAAAAATAACCCTTAACAACAAAATAATAACAGCTTCACAAACAGCATTGCTATTATATATTTAAAAATATATGCTGCTATAGTTTACAAATATAAAAGGAATAAAAAATATGAAAAATGATTATTTCATCATGTACAATCCTTTAACTTTTAATCTAATGGATATAAAAGAAAAAAACAATATTACACCCTATGATTTAATCTCCTATATAACATGCAAAAATGCAGAAAAGCTTTCATTTGATACTTACCTTGATTATTTAATAAAAGACCAGAGTAAACACAGAGAAACCATGATTGAAGCATTTGCCATGGAAACTTATGCTGCAACCTATATTGGCAACCAAATAGCTAAAACTGAAAAAGACTCTATTGTATTCCATGCTGATGACAAAAGAAGAACTATAAGAGAGATAATTATTAAGCAGGGAAAAAAACCAAAAGCTGTTTTTATAACAGCAATGAGTGCAAATTTTCCAACAGCTGTTATTGATTCCATAATACTAAATCATGGAAAAATTCCCGTTATAATTGGAGGCATTCATGTTTCATCCAGCCATAAAGATACTGATACTTTTATTAGAAAACACTGTCCAAATCAAAATATTATCGCTGATGTTATAGGTCCTGGAGATAAAATTGTTATAAAACAAATTATAGATGATATTAATAACAATAATTTACAAAAAACCTATCAGGGAAATATTTCTGTTGAAGACAAGGTATGGATACCACAAAAAAACGTTGATTATCTGCCGCCATTAAACCTTAATTCACTAAAACGCATACCAGTAATTGGAAATTTTCTGGCAAAAAATATGAAAGCAATTCCTGTCGCTCCTTTTCTTGGATGCCCTTTTTCCTGCAAGTTCTGCTCTATCTCATCGCTACCTAAAAACAGGCGTAAATTTACAATAAGAAGCACAGACGATATCATAGATGAACTTTTTTATTATCAAAATACAAAAAAAAAAACCGAAACACAGATGTTTATATTTCTACCAGACAACCTTCTTCTTGGAGAAAAGTATCTTGATGAAATTACAGATAAAATAATCAGTAAAAATTTAAATGTAAATTTTATCACACAAATTTCTATTGAAATTGCTTCCAAAAAAAAACTTCTTAAAAAACTTCGCATGGCAGGAGCCACCCACTTTTTTATTGGCCTTGAATCCTTAGACATAAGAAATCTTGAATTTATCCAGAAAAATGCTGTAAAAGACATAAAAAAAAGCAATCTTTCTGTTTCAAATTATTATGCACAAAAAATAAAAATTATTCAAAACCATGGAATATCAATTCATGGTGCATTCATATTAGGTCTACCCCATGATTATTTTATCTCTTTTGAAGATAACACCGCAAACAATATAGTTCAGTTTTGCATAGAAAACCATATAGGCCTTCAACCTGGAATACTTACCGATCTACCGGGCTCAAAACTTTTTTATGAATCCCATAATGCAGGTTTGAATTTATATGGGAAACAGGGATCAATGAATTACCTGCTATCTCTATGTTTAGCAGACATCAGCGAATCAAACAGAAAAATTCCTGATTCCTTAAAAAACAGCCAGATTGCCCTTCTTTCCATGGGACTTGAATCAGTAAGAAAAATCGGTTCAACAAAACATGCACTAAAAAATGCATGTTATATGATGACAAAATCTTTTATACACCCCACCTTTCAGGGGAAAAGATCTCTGCAAAAAAGATTGCTTAATTCTACATACTCTTTTGCAGCTCAATTATACGCAGCTCTATACAAAGATGTAGGAGAAAAACTCGGTCAATCAAAAAACGGAATCAGAGGCTCATTTGAAAGACTTTATGAAGAAGAAAGTGAGGAAAATAAAAAATATTTTTACAATTATGTATCACAATTTTTAGAATAAACAAATAACAAAAAACTGTCAGGAGACCCCATGAGTTTGATTTCTGTAGATAAAGATAAATGTAACAAAGATGGAATATGCGTAGATGAATGCCCTGTTAAAATTATTCATTTCCCTGATAAAAGTGATATTCCTTCAACTTTTACAGGAGCAGAGGCTTTTTGTATAAACTGTGGGCATTGCACCTGTGTATGCCCCACCGGTGCCTTGTCCCATATAAATTTCACACCTGATTCCTGCCCTCCTGTACAAAAAGATCTGCTTCTTTCCCCAGAACATGTAGAACATTTTTTGCGTTCCAGAAGATCCATACGAACTTTCAAAGATAAAAACATTGACAAAAACAGACTTGAAAAAGTAATTGATATTGCCCGCTATGCACCATCAGGCCACAATTTCCAACCAGTAGAATGGACAATAGTATACGAAAAAACCCGTGTAAAAGAACTAACAGGCATGGTTATTGACTGGATGCGATCTATATTAAAAGCATTACCAAAAAAAGCTGCAGAAATGCATCTGGATTTTATTATTGCTGCATGGGAAGCAGGAAGCGATACAGTATGCCGCAACGTCCCCCACCTCATTATAGCCCATGGTGACAAAAAAAACCCTACGACCCATGATTCCTGTGTTATAGCTATGACATATCTTGAATTAGCTGCATCATCTATGGATCTGGGTTGTTGCTGGGCAGGATATTTTAATGTAGCAGCACAGTTATGGGAACCATTAAAAAAAGAACTGAATCTTCCTTCAAATCATCTGGCATATGGCACAATGATGATTGGGTTCCCAAAATATAAATATCACAGACTGCCCACAAGAAAAAAAACAAATATATTATGGGTATAAGGAAACTTACAGAAAATAATCTACGCATCCTGCTTGCCCTTTTGTCCGTTTTCTACGTTGCGGTAACAGTTGTATAGTTCACTATGCAACTGTTACCACGCCTTGAAGACGAACAAC
>DAOWNP010000318.1 GCA_030642545.1 Desulfobacteraceae bacterium
TCCTAAAAAAGATGCAAGAGTATCATCATAATCTAAAGCATGAGACATTGCACCATTAATAAGACTTGCATGACTCATACTTTTTTTTACATTATATCCAATAATAGTTGCCTGTGGATTTCCACCCATAATATCTGAATAATTAATAAGTTTTTTAACCAGAGAATCTGTTTTCCCACCCAAAGTTACTGCTATCCAATCCATAAAAGCAACTTTTGCATGTTCATAAATATCATCTGATATTGAAGAGGGGTCTGTTTTTACAATAAATTCAGCTATCTTTCTTGTTACAGCTGTTATTTTTTCTGTCATGCTTTAACTCCTGTTTTTTTTCCTGTAATAAAATTAATCTAATACATATTTATTAAATTGCAAGTTTTTTACAAAAAACACACATTTATATACTATTATTTCTCCCCTCACACAAAATACGCGAAAATGTTATAAACAGTTAAAAACAATTATGTAATAAAACATTTAACCATTTTTATACTTTGGCAGGAAGATCCGTAACAATCATATAAATAATTATCATTGATTTTATTATACAAGATATCAATAGAGAATAACCTGATTTATTTTTTATCTCGTATCGCATATTTTATAAAATTAATTATATGTTAATCTAAATATAATTTTTCATCTATATTTATCCATAAAAAAAAAATCGTAATAAAACAACAAAAAAATTTAATTTCCGAAGTTTTTTTTTGCAAAGACGATTTTTTCGTCTGATGAAAAAAGTTCATTAATATTTTCCTGAACAATTTTTAACCGAGACAAAAGCCCACAATTATTGGCAATCTGAATATTTAAACCAGGCCTTGCATTTAGCTCCAAAAGCATTGGTCCATAATTTCTATCTAATACCATATCAACACCAATATAATTAAGACCAACAAGATCATTACATCTTGCAGCAAGTTCAAGAAAGCGGTCCCAACCGGGAATTTTAATGCCTGACACACATACACCGGTATCAGGATGCTCATAAACTATTTTTTTACCACAAACAGCAGATAATGTCATACCTGTTTTTATATTCACACCTGCTCCTATAGCTCCCTGATGCAAATTAGCTTTTCCATTAGAGTTTCTTGTGGGAAGACGCACCATAGCCATTACAGGAACCCCAAGAAAAACTATTATCCTGATATCCGGTATCCCCTGGTAACTCACCGATTCAAGAACTGGATCAAACCTGACACGATATTCAACCATTGCCTTGTCTCTTAAACCACCAATACTATAAATACCACTTAGTATATTGGTTACATAATAACTTAATCTGTCAAAAGAAATTAAATGACCATTTGACTTTCGAAACATATTGTTTATTTTTTTTGTAATTACAAGAATTCCTCCACCTCCAAAGCCTCTTGAAGGCTTAATTACAAAATCAGAATAATCTGCCAAATCATCAAAAAGGGTTTTTGTCTGATACTCAGATTCTACGACAAGATAAAGTTTTGGAATATTTAATCCTATCTTTTCTGCAATTTTCTTTGTTCTTAATTTATCATCAACTAAAGGATAATATTTGCGTAAATTATACTTCTGGATAAAATTTAAATTCCTGTTATTTATCCCTAATACTCCCTCTTTTTTTAAATACAAAGCTTTTTTTATAAATGGAATCATTTCATAAATGCCTTAAACCTGATATATTCCATTAAACGATACCCTGAATATCTACCCAGCAAAAGGCTTGCTGCTAAAATCACAAGAAGCAGTTCTGGAAAAACATAAATCAGATGTTCAACATAGGAATTATTAATTATAGTGTATGCTACACAAGCCACAACCAGTGTGCCCAGTCCCTGCATCACGGCTTCTTTAGGTCCAACTTCATCCCAAACAACTGATATTCTTTCTATAGTCATGGTTAATATAACCATAGGGAAAAGAGCTATAGAAATCCCCTGCTCTATCCCGAGAGAATTGGTGACTATACAGATAACAAGCATAAGTAAAATAACAATAATTAATATCGCAGCAAGACGCGGAACAACAAGAAGTTTTAAATGCTGAAGATAAAGCCTTACAGTCAACCCTAATATCACAATAAGAGAAAAAAAGAAAATACCCCATACAAGCTGGGTTTCACGAAAAGAGAGTGCAATTAAAACAGGCATAAAAGTTCCAAAGGTTTTAACACCTATTATACTTCTTAAAAAAACCAGAACAAAAGCACCTACTGCAATCAATAACAAAATTCTAAAAACAAGCTGAGTTTTTATTGGAAGGCTGAATATAGAAAATTTTAACAACAGAGGCTGCTTTAGTCTCCCCCTTTCTACAGCTGAATCAATTGTTTTTTCCTGAATACTTATTACAGACAACTCAACCTTTGGATCTGTAGCTCCACGTACCAAAATAAGAGGATTGCTCCCCCGCCACCATACAAAATAATCTTCAGGAATTAATGTTTTACAGCTCTCAGGTTCAAAAGCTATCCATTTTTTACTATCATAAACCTCTAATAAATAAAAAAGAGATATATTCTTTTTATCCTTTTTAAGGCTTATTCCATTTACAACTCTTGCCGGAATTCCGGCTTGTGCAAGAAGACGGACTGCCAGGTTCATTCTGTTTGTCATACTCTCTTTTCTATTTAATAAAAGAGCCATATTCTCATCACCATCATATGCCTTGACATATTTCAAGAGTTCAGAAACAAAACTATTCATATCCGCTGATTTTCCCTTTATCTCTGCTATAACAGCTTTAGCTGCAGTAACATACACCCCTTTAAAATTATTCTCTTCTATATCCGGAAATGCATGATCCTCGTTAAAAGAATAGCTTTTTTTTCTTCTAAGCTTTGCTCTGTAATAGAGATTATGAACTCCTCTGGCATTTCTTATAGACCATACAGCCTCTCTGTTTTCTCCATTTATTAAAGTATTAAGCCCATACCCTCTTGATATAAAATTTTCATTAACTATTGAAAAATACTCATTATTATTGGGAATAAACAGTTTAACCTTAACAGGTTCATTATTTGTTTTAAAACTGATATGTGCTTCAATACTCCAGGCCAAAGATTCTGTTTCAGGTGTTAGAGGAAAACCCATAACAAACACCTTATATAAAAAA
>DAOWNP010000255.1 GCA_030642545.1 Desulfobacteraceae bacterium
AAAAAAAAAAAATAATTTAAAAAAATACAATATTTTAAAAAAAATTTAAAAAAATAAAAAAAAATTTTAAAAAAAAAATAAAAAATTAAAAAAAAAAAAAAGGTAATTTTATAAAAAAAAAACTTTTAAATAAAAAAAAAATCCAAAATTTTAATTATTTATCATTTTTTAAAAAAAAAAAAAAAAAAATTATGGACAAAGCTTACGACCCTGAAATTTACAAAAAAAAAAAATACTTAATAGTTAAATCTATTAATATTAATTTAAAAAAAATTATCAAACTTGCTAGAAAAAGCAGGAATAACAAAATTGTACTATCCAAGCAAATAAGTAGTAGTGTCACTAATATTATGCTTTTTACTGCTATTTTAGTATTTATTTTTAGCTTTATTATTTCATTTTATAATACAAAAAGTATAAATAAACCGATTCAAATCTTAAAAAATAAAACAAAAGATATAGCGAATGGTGAATTTGGTACAATTGGCAGCATACCTGCTCCCTCTGAAATTTCTGAACTGGCAAATCATTTTAACATAATGTGCCTGCGCCTGCAGGAATTAGATGAAATGAAAACCGACTTTGTAAGTTATGTCTCTCATGAGCTAAGAACTCCTCTTACAGCCATTAAAGAAGCATCATCCATGCTTTTAGATGGTATATACACAAAAGAACCGGAAAAACATGAAAATCTTTTATCTATTGTAAAAGAAGAGTGTGACAGATTGATTAAATCTGTTAATAGAATTCTTGATCTCTCCTGCATGGAAGCTCACATGACAAAATATTTTTTCAGAAAAGCATCTGTTTTTCCAATTATTCAAAAATGTATTTTAAAGCTTGCTCCTATAGCAAGAAAAAAAAACATAGAAATTGAATTAATTCCTGCTAATTTACTTCCTGAAATTAATATGGATGAAGATCGTATTTATCAGGTTATAGAAAACTTAATTGCAAATGCTATAAAATTTACCTCAAAAAAAGGTAGTATAACAATAAAAGTCAAATATCTGGATCTGCCTGATAATTGTTTAAAAGTTTCTATTTCAGATACAGGCTGCGGTATTCCTAAAAATCAACTTACAAGAATTTTTGATAAATTTACAAGAATTGAGATGGGGGAAAAAACAATTTTGGGAACAGGCTTAGGTCTTTCCATTTCCAAACACATTGTTAATGCTCATTGTGGTAAGATATGGGCTGACAGCACGCAATATAAAGGGAGTGAGTTTAATTTTACTCTGCCTGCTATACTTTTAAAAGCAAAAAAATGCTGATTTATATGTTTTATGGAGATATACAATGGAAAAAATACTATTAGTTGATGATGATAAAAATATTCTTACAGTCCTTAAATTAAGACTTGAAAAAGAAAATTTTGAAGTTCTTGAAGCTACTAATATTAAAGAGGCTATAGATTTGTCAAAAAAAAATTTGATTGATCTTGCCATAGTTGATTTAAGATTAGGCAATGAAGATGGAATTGTTTTAATGGAAAAACTCCTGATTTATAATCCTGATGCATCTGTTATAATACTAACTGCTTTCGGAACTGTAGACAGTGCTGTTACTGCTATGCAAAAAGGAGCTTACAGTTATTTAACAAAACCGTTTGATCACAGGGAACTTATTACTGAAGTTAACAAATGCCTTGATAAGAACAAGCTTTCCAAAGAGATAAAATCATTAAAAAAAATAGTTAAGCAAAAATATGGCTTTGAAAATATTATAGGTAAAAGCAATAAAATGGAAAAAGTTTTAGAGCAGGTAGGACAAGCTGCTTTAACAGATTCTAATGTTTGTATTTATGGTGAAAGTGGTACAGGAAAAGAGCTTATTGCAAAAACTCTTCATGCAGCAAGCCTAAGAGCAGATGGTCCTTTTGTAGCTATTAATTGTACTGCTATTCCTGAAAACTTAATAGAAAGTGAACTGTTTGGCTATGAAAAAGGTGCATTTACAGGAGCTGCCAAAAGCAAAAAAGGTCTTATATCTCAGGCAGAAAAAGGTTCATTTTTTTTAGATGAAATTTCTGAAATGCCTCTTACAATGCAGGCAAAACTGTTAAGGATTTTAGAAGAAAGAGAATTTTATCCTCTTGGAAGTACAAAGCTTGTTACAATGGATACAAGAATTATATCTGCTTCCAATAAAAATTTAGAAGAGGCTGTAAAAGAAGGAAGTTTCAGAGAAGATCTTTTTTACCGACTATTTGTAATTCCAATAAACATTCCTCCCTTAAGAGATAGAAAAGAAGAAATTCCTAAACTTGCCAAACATTTTTTATCAAAACACTCTATGATAATGAATAAAGATATAAAAGATTTCTCCCGTCCCTGCCTGCAAAAACTTATTTTACATTCATGGCCAGGTAATATCAGAGAACTTCAAAATACAATAGAGTGTGCTGTAGCATTGACAAAAAAAGATATCATCAACGATGATCTGATCTTTAGATCAAGAATACATAATGAAACAAAACTCAAAACCCTTAAAAATGCAAAAGAAGAATTTGAAAAAAATTATATTATTCAGCTTATTAAGCTTACCCAGGGCAATATCAGTCAGGCAGCAAAGCTTGCCGGAAAATATCGGGCAGATTTTTATGATTTATTGAAAAAATATAGTTTAAAACCAGCTGATTTTAGAATAAAAGCTAATAAGACTGTGTGAAAATCCATGCACATAAGCTTAAAAACGTTGAACAGCTCGGCAGACTGTTACAAAACGCAATTTATCCAATTTCTGCGTTAAAAAATAAATTTAATCCTCGGAATACAACTAAAGTATGCCTTCGATTAAATTGGTTTTTTGCCTTGAACACAGAAAAAATTTTCATTCCGCAGGCAGCCTGTCGATTTAACCAATAAAAAAAGACCGAGGGTGATTATCAGTTAAATTAGAAGTATTATCAAGAAGTTAAATTGCTTATATGAATTTTCTTTTTTAGAAAATAGCACTCATGGCGCACAATATGCAATTGCTTTTTTTTTAATTTTATTTTGTGCCTTTTTATTTTTTAAAATTTAAGGAAATTCTATGATTAGACTAATATTCTGTAATTCTAATAAACAAATAAAAATCTTTTTTTATGTATCTGTTCTTTTGCTGTTTTTTACATCAATATCTTTTGCAGAACAATCTCTATACTGGAATCAGGTTAACCATGCTGATGGATATAAAATTTATTGCAGACCAGAATCAGCTAATACATATTTTACAAATCAATTAAATATATCAAATAATACAAGATGTAGTATAATGTCTCTTGTCTCTGCATTTAATTTAAAACCAGACAGAAAATATTTTTTTGCAGTTTCAGCTTACAGCAGTAATCCTAACATCATAGACAGCACTCAATCTAACGAAATAGCTTATTCTTATGATTCTGCAAATTCCAACGACAATACAAACGGAGATATTTTAGAAACCGTTGTTATTGATAATCTTAATAATTCAAGCTTAATTATAAAAGGTAACTGGAAAATATCCGGTGGTGAAAATCCTTACGGAGAAAACTCTTTTTATACAACAGAGCCAGATGATTCTTTCACCTTTAAAAGCCCGTTTTCAGGAAACATAAGGATCTCTTTATGCTGGACATACTTTTACAATAGATGTTTAAATGTACCTGTAAAAATCTATGATGGTCGAACTCTGATTGATACTTTTTATATAAATCAAAGAGAAAAAAAAGATTGTAGTCAATGGAATATTTTAGGTGATTATACTTTTGGAAATACACCACGTATTGTAATAACAGCTGAAAATCATCCTGAATTATTAGAAGGGGAATTCAAATATATTTCTATTTGTGCTGATGCTGCTAAATTTGAACGTCTGTATTAAATAAATATTTAAAAAAAACTTTATTTCAATTTTGCATATGGTACTATCATGTAAAATTGAAATCTGTCCTTTGAACAAAACGGCAATTATCCTTCTTGATAATTGCCGTTTTTTTTATTTTAAACTATCATTTAATATACTTTCTATGCTATATCTGTTCATAAAAAAATTTATTGATATTTTTTATGGAATAACTATGAAAAAAACAACTTTTATTATTGGTGGATGCAGAAGCGGTAAAAGCAGTCATGCATTAGAACTATCCAA
>DAOWNP010000119.1 GCA_030642545.1 Desulfobacteraceae bacterium
ATTGTATTTTTAAACAATTTTTTTTTGATGTACATATTTCCTCCTTGATGTTGTATAAATATCTAATAATATTTAATATATTGGAAGGTTATAAAAAGTAATCTGGTTGATATGCAAAAGTATAATAAACTATATTTTTCAGGTAAAATTTTAAATTACTGTATTGTTGATAAAAAAATAAGTTTAATGACATAGAGTTGATTATAAAAAAGATAAAATTGTTATTTTAACATAGATTTGAATATTTTATATAGATTTATAAAAATATAAATAACATATTATAAATATCAAGTTTAGATAAATATGTCAATTGAGTTTTGATATTTTGGCGTACGATTGTATCTGTTTTTTTAAAGTTCTAAAAGTTTTTTATCAAGGGTTGTGAGTCTTTTTTTTAAACTGTCATTTTTTAATGCTATTTCAATGGCTCTTTTCATTCCAATTAGAATAACTAACCGTTTTCCTCTTGTTATAGCTGTATATATGAGATTTCTAAAAAGAAGCATAAAGTGACTGGTCATTATGGGAACAATTATGGCAGGGTATTCAGATCCTTGAGACTTGTGGATAGTTATGGCATATGCCAGTGCAAGATTATTTGTTTCTTCAATGTTATAGGTCACTGTTTTTCCATAGTAGTTAACACAAATGATATTTTCTTTTATATTAATATTGGTTATAGTACCTATATCTCCGTTGAAAACATTTTTTTGATAATTGTTTTTAAGATGTATTACTTTATCTCCTGTTTTATATTTGAGTAGAGAAGTTTCTATCTCTTTTTTACTGGGGTTAAGAGCTTTTTGAAGAGCATGGTTTAAATTTATAGTTCCTGTTATTCCTTTGTGTACAGGAGTTAAAACCTGGATGTCATTAAAAGGATCAAAACTAAATTTTTCAGGGATTTCACATGAACAAAGATCTATAATTTTTTTTAAAACTTTCTCTGGGTCATTTTCTTCAAAAAAATAAAATTCTGAAAGTTTTTTGTCATTGAAAACATTTTTAAAATCTGGAAATTTTCCATTTCTTATAAGATGAGCATTTCTGATAATAGGGCTCTTTTTAGATTGTCTGAATATGGTTGATAGGTGATATGTGGGGATTATATTAGAATTGATAAGATCGCATAAAATGTTCCCGGCTCCTATAGCAGGAAGTTGAAATGCATCTCCTACTAAAATGAATACAGAGGTTATGTTTATTGCTTCAAGAAAGTTGTACATCAGCAAAGTGTCAATCATTGAGGCTTCATCAATAATAATGACATCTGCATTAATCGGGTTTTTGAAATTTTTTTCAAATGATTCATTGTCTAAGTTAAATCCCAATAGTTTATGTATTGTTACTGCTTTCCTGTTTGTTATTTGTTCAAGTCGTCTCGCTGCTCTACCTGTAGGAGCACAAAGAGCTACCTGCTTTTGAGATGCTTCAAATAAAGCGTTAATAAAACGAATGATTGTTGTTTTACCGGTTCCAGGACCTCCTGTAATTAAACCAATCCTGCTGGAAAAAACGTCAGATATCGTTTTGATTTGTTCCGGAGAGAGAGCGATTGCAAGTTTTTCTTGAATTTTATCTATTGTTTGCAGTTTTGTTTCAAGAGAAATCTCTGTTGGATAACTTAACATTGCTCTTATTTTTGCAGCAATCTTTTTTTCAGCAAGGTAGAGTTTTTTGGAAAATATTTTATTTTCTTCTTTTTTATCTGAATTTTCTATAATTATTTGTCCTGATTCAGAAAGAGATATTATCACTTCTTCTATTTTATCTGGTTTGACACCAAGTTTTTTTTTGCATTGGTTTAATATTTTTTTCTGGAGCAGGTAAACGTCTCCGTTTTCTTCAGCCTGATTAATAAGCTGTATAATACAGGTTTTAATATGTTGCTTAGAATTGATTTCTTGTCCATTAAATCTGGCGATGGCACTGGCAATTAAAAATCCTTTTCCATCTAAATCTTTTGCAAGTTCAGATGGTTTTTTTTTAATTATATTAAGAGCATTGTCACCATAAAAATCAATGATTTTTGATCCTAATGAAGTATCGACTCCTATATCCTGCAAAAAGTTTATAATCTCTAATACTTTTTCATGTTTATTAAAAGATTCTGTAATGATTTTTATTTTTGTTTCTGCTATATCATCAATCTCTTTTAAAAGTTCGGGTGTTTTTTTTATAGTATCAATGGTTTTATCACCAAAATGATTAACAAGCTTTTCAGCTAATGATGGGCATATGCCTTTTATGATACCTGATTCCAAGTATTTTTTTATGTTAGTTTTATTTGAAGGGGTTATAATTTTAAAAGATGTGATTTTAAACTGTTCACCGTATTTGGGATGTGTTGTCCAGTTGCCGGTGGTTTCAATAACCTGGCTATGAGCTATATTTTTCATGTACCCTAAAATGGTAACCGGGTTTTTATTGATGTCTGTTTTTAACTTAGCTATGGTATAATTATTGTTTTTGTTATGAAAGGTTATATTTTCTATAAAACCGTTAAGTATTGTGCTCATTGATAAAAACCCGACCGTACTTACTTATAATCCATTCAGCAGCAGTGTAAAGATCATTTGCAACATGATCTGGATGTATTTTTTTTTTTATTAATTGTTTTTCTGCACTTTTCCCATTGCCGGTTTTAACGAGGATAGTATATTTGCACCCTGCATTTTTCCCGCATTCTATATCTTTTGTACTGTCTCCAATCATACATGATAAAGATATATCAATGTCTAAAGCATTTTTTGCCTGAAAGATCAAGCCTGGAGATGGTTTTCTGCAATTACAGTTTTCATCCGGAGTATGAGGGCAAAAAAAAATCCCTGAAATTTTTCCATTGTTTGATTTAATAGTATCTTTCATGTTGTTTAAAATTTCATTTAGATCTTCTTGCCTGCTTAAACTCCTGTTGATCATTGATTGGTTGGTTATGATTACAGAAATAAATCCTTTTTCTGTTAAAAGTTTTATAGCTTCAATGCTTTTGGGGATAAAATTTACTTCTTTCCAGCATTTAATATAATCTTTTGAGTCAAAATTTATAACTCCATCTTTATCTATAAAAACAACAGGTTTCTTTTTTTTTAGCATTATTTTAATAAAAGTTCTATTTTTGAAAAACTAATTGTAAAATATCATCTATTTTTTCTGCAAAATAAAACTTTATGACTTTTTTAATTTTTTTGGGTATTTCTACAAGGTCTTTTTCATTCCATTTTGGTAAAATTATGGTTTTTATTCCGGCTCTGTGTGCTGCAAGAACTTTTTCTTTAATTCCTCCAACAGGTAAAACCTGTCCCCGCAATGTTATTTCTCCAGTCATAGCAAGATCTTTGTTGATTGGTTTGTTGGTTAAAAGTGAAACAAGGGCGGAGAATATGGTTACTCCTGCTGATGGCCCGTCTTTTGGTATAGCTCCTTCAGGCACATGGATATGAAGTTCGTGTTTCAGAAAATAATCATCTTCTTTTAAGGTAAGGGCTTTTGCGTGTGATCTTATATATGTAAGAGCTGCTGTTGCAGATTCTTTCATAACATCGCCGAGCTGACCTGTTAAAATAAGTCCTTTATTTCCTGGCATGGAAGCGGCTTCTATAAACAAAATTTCTCCTCCGTAAGGAGTCCATGCAAGTCCCATTGCAACACCCGTAGTTGTCATTCGTGCTTTTTTTTCAGGGTTTATTTTTTCAGGGCCAAGATATTTTTGAATATTTATCATTGTTATGGAGGCATATTTAATCTCCTCTTCTGCAACCTTAGCAGCAACCCCGCGGCATATAGATGCTATTTCACGTTCAAGGTTTCTTAAACCAGCCTCTCTTGTATATCCTGAAATAATTTGTTTTATAGCTCCTTTGGTAAAAGAGATATTGCTGGAGTCGAGCCCATGTGCTTTTCTCTGACGGGGTATAAGATATTTATTTGATATTTTAATTTTTTCTTCTTCTGTATAACCTGAAAGACGAAGCGTTTCCATTCTATCTCTTAATGCCGGAGGGATTGTATCAAGTATATTGGCAGTTGTAATAAACATTACTTTTGAAAGATCAAAAGGCACATCAAGATAGTTGTCTGAAAATGAAAAGTTTTGTTCAGGATCAAGGACTTCTAATAGAGCTGAAGAAGGATCACCTCTAAAATCACTTCCTATCTTATCTATTTCATCTAACATAAAGACAGGGTTGTTTGATTCTGCTCTTCTTATTCCTTGAATAATTCTTCCAGGCAGTGCACCGACATATGTTCGTCTGTGCCCTCTTATTTCAGCTTCATCTCTTACACCGCCGAGTGCTATTCTGATAAATTTTCTACCCAGAGCATTTGCAATGGAATTTCCAAGCGAGGTTTTTCCTGTGCCAGGAGGACCTACAAAACACAGTATAGGCCCTTTTGAATCGGGTTTTAACTTTTTTACAGCAAGATATTCAATTATACGCTTTTTTGCTTTATCTAAGCCGTAATGATCATTGTTAAGTATTTTTTTTGCTTTTTTTATGTCAAGATTGTCTTTTGTGCTGTTGTTCCATGGCAATGTGGTAATCCAGTCTATATAGGTTGATGCGACTGTATATTCAGATGAAGAGGGATGCATTTTAGAAAGACGATTAAGCTCTTTTTTTGCTTCTTTTGCAACGAGTTCGGGAAGTTCTTTTTTCTCTATTTTTGCTTTGTATTCATCAATTTCAATACTTATATCGTCTGTCTCTCCAAGTTCGTCTTTAATAGCCTTTAGTTGTTGGCGCAGATAGAACTCTTTCTGTTTTTTATCCATTTTCCCTTTTACCTGGGATTGGATTTTATTACCAAGTTTTAAAATATCAAGTTGGCGGTTAACTAATTTTGTTACTTCTTTAAGTCTTTTTTTAGGGTTTACAGCTTCTAAAATTTTTTGTTTATCTTCTATAGAAGAGCTTATAGTGGAAATAACCATATCTGCCATGGTTCCAGGATCATCAATGGTTTGAGCCATAGCTCCTATTTCATGTGGCAGTCCTGGAGTCAGATCGATAATTTTGTTATAGAGATTTGAAAGATTTTGCATTAATGCTTTGGTTTCTATATCTTTTGTGTTGTTGGTTTTGTTACTTGATAAATATGTTGTGCGGGCAAGTAAATAAGGTTTTTTTTCTATAAATTCTTTAATTTTAAATCTATGCATTCCCTGGACGAGAAGCTGAGCTCTGTTCTCATCAATTTTAGCCATTTTTAGTATTGTTGCACTTGTTCCGAATGTATATAGATCTTTTTCTTCAAAACCCTCTTCAGTATCAGCTTTTTTAGAAGAGATAAGCCCTATTATCCTGTCTTTTGACATGGCTTCGTCTATTAATAAAATTGACTCTTTTTGAATGACAACGAGAGGTAAAACCATTTTTGGGAATAAAATTACTTCAAAAAGAGGCAGGATTGGCAAAATTTCAGGTTTTTTAATCTTATCGTCATCAGGCATGTTGTAAACCTCCGAATATCTGCATATTTATTAAAATTTAAAAAAGGGATTGGAAAGACTATATAACATGACTACTCATCGTATTGTATAGCTATAGTTTGAATATCTTTTTCAGACAATTTGGCAAGTCTGATTTGCAAAAAGCCATTTGAATATGATGCAGAAACTTTTTCTGTGTTTATAACAGCAGGAAGATATAATATACGTTCAAATGTTCCATATTGAATTTCAGCAAGTCTGTATGTCGCTTTTTCTTCAGGTGAAATTCCATGTCGTTTCCCATATAGTTTAATTGCTTTTGAATTGATTTCAAGGGTAAGGTTTTCTTTATCAACTCCAGCTAATTCTGATAAAATTATAATTTCGTCTGTAGTTTCACAAACATCCATTTGAGGCTTCCAGCTTTTCCCTGAAAGAGTAAATAAGGGATTTATTGATTGAAACATATCATCAATGACTTTTTGAAATTTTGATTCATTTTCTTCGAAATTGGTGCCAAACTTAATTTTAAGATAATCCATTTTTTAGCTCCTACTCAGTACATAGTATAAAAGATGGGATTTTATATAAAACATTAACTTATATTTTTGTGCTTTTTTGAAATTGAGTTATAGAATAGAAAAAAACAAATATTAAATTTTGTTTATTACCTTAATTCCTTTATAAATATAATTTACTTATTAAAAGAATCTAACATTCTATAACCATTTTGTAAAGTCTATAACAAAAAAAGCTATATTATTTTTATAACTTGGTGGTTAAGTTAAAAATGCTGGTGTTTGTCAAGCAAATTGCGGCATGCTCCTTTTTTTCATCTTTATCTGTTTCTACTGTTTGTTTAATCTTTATTTGGCCATTCAACGTCGTTTCTTTCTTCGGTAAAATAGCAAAACCTGTTCCACTCAAACTCACGCAGAGAAACAGGACAGCGTAATTTTACTTTTTTCTCACTGAATCCAACGATTTCCCAGTCCCCTTTGCGGGGGCCTTTTTTAATGTTTATTTTTTGTCCTACACTAAATGGATATGGCTCAAAAAAAATGACTTTATCTGTTTTCATGGACAGTTCTCTCTTTTAAAAAATCAATTTTGGTTTTATTTAACTTTCCTGCAAAAGTTCTCGACAGGCTGTTACAAAACACTAATTTATCCAATTTCTGCGTTAGAAAATAAATTTGATCCTCGAAACACAACGAGTATGCCTGCGGTCAAATTAATTTTCTGCCTTGAACGAGGAAGAAATTTTCCATTTTGTAACAACCTGTCGAATATTTTCTTTAGTCTTACTTACACTTTTTAATCTCCTTAACATTTTTAATGTTACTTAAATTATATGGTAAACGTTTTATCCTTTTTGCTTAACTAATCCCACTGCAACAAGATATAGAAGCTTTGAGCCTGTTTTTAGTTTTAAAAGCTGAGCAGCTTCCATATCATAAAATGCTCCTATCCCGCAGCAGCCCAATCCCATAGCAGTTGCGGCAAGATAAAGTCTTTCTCCCAATCGACCTGAATGCAACATTGCATAGCGATAACTCCGGGGTCCATAGTATTGTTCCAGCTTCTTCAGATCAGTTATGAAAAGGAACTGAACGTTAGCGTTCATTAGCCATTGCTGCTCCAGGCAAATAGAAGCCATCAAATTTGTAAAACTACCTGAATCAACCAATTAAAAAGATGACTCAAGCTTGTTTGTTAAATAAAACCCAGGCTCAAATTCTTCCCCCTGCCCTGTTATAAACCCTGTCCTGACAGAACTTTGATACTCATTTTCCGGTGAAATAACCCGGCAAGTCATGGTAAGAGATTCCA
>DAOWNP010000118.1 GCA_030642545.1 Desulfobacteraceae bacterium
AATATGTACAAAAAACAAACATTAAAAACAAAATAAAACAAAAGACTGTTTTTACACTTTTCACTTTAATTTCCTATCAATTTTTTTAATAACTTCTATAATATTTTGTCTAAATTTTATATCAATATCTTTAGTTTCCCCAGAATAAACCATGTTTTCCAGCTCTGTCATAAAACTCAAACTCTTTTGTGCCAAAAACTTATCTATTCCCTGATCCAAAAGTCTGTTATAAATCTCTTTTGATGTAAGAGCAGCCTCTTTTTGAGCAAATGATTCATTAAAGTAATTATTCACAAGCTTTAAAATATTAGATACATCCCCATGATTTTTTGTTAATTTAATATTTTTTAAAAACAGAGAAAATGGTTTTTTAGTCACCATTTTTTTTATCTGAATATTTTTTTTATCATAAAGATATTTAATACAAAAAAACAGAAAAAACAGAAAAGCAGGTACAAACAGCATAACTTCTACAGCTCTTTTCCCTATATTATGAATAAGATCAGGTTTTAAAGCATCATATCCCTCATGTATAGAAAAAATATCCTCACTGTAAATTTTTGTCGTCTTTTTTTTAGTATCAGCAATATCTATTTTCTGCTCTCCCTGATTGTAAGACAGACTGGTTTTTCCCAAAGTCACATCAAGCGTTAAAGGATCTGTTTTACCTGTAACATAACGCCCATATTCAGAATCAAAATAGCTAAGAGTCATAGACGGGATTGTATAAATCCCTTTTTTTTGAGGTACAATAGCCCACTTCATAATCTTTTTACCTGAAATATTATCAATCTCCATAGAAGGCTGATCAGCATAAACCTTTATATTCTCAATCTCCAAAAATTTTAAATCAGGAATTAAGCGGACATTACCACGACCTGAAATTATAGTAGTTAATGTTGCTGATTCTCCTGTTTTAATCTTTTCAGGCGAAAGAGAACTATTGATTGAAAATTTCCCCACAAGCCCTGAAAAATTTTTTGGCCGGCCGGATTCAGGTAATGGTTTTACAATAAGATCAAGCTCATTTGAATGAACAGATACAGGAACTGCCCTTTGAATATTAAAAAAACTATCATTAAAAAATCTGTTTCTTTGCGACATACGATTTTCTATAACACTCATTTTAAACAGAGCCGGTGAAATCAAAAAAGTGCCTGCCTTGTCAGCAATAACAGCATACTTCAACTCAATTATAGAAAACTTCTTCCCTCTTATTGTTGAGATATACTCCTTGTGTTTACCAAGTTTTTTAAAAACAAGACCTTCAATATCCGGCAAATCCAAAGAAACCTGACTGACATCCTTTAATCTGTAAAATTTAAGATTATATAAGAAAATCTGCCCTGTATAGCCGTGATTTTTATTGATATCTGCTACTGCAAACAAAGATCTGTTTTTACCTGCCGTTTTAAGACTGTTTGAATCATCTATTTTTAATACTACTATACTGCTTTTATATATTTTACCATCACAGGATATTTGAGCAGGACCAATAGTAAATGTCCCTTTTTTAAGGGGAGTAATATAAAAATTATAATCCTTTTCAGAACTGATCTTTCCATTGATCATCTGATAACGGTTAGATGTTCCTCCGTTTTCCACAGAAAAATGATCAAGTCCCAAAATAGATGGGGGACGGTCTGCATCACAGCTAATCACATTAATTTTTAAAAGAATAGTATCAGACATTGCAGCATCTGTTCGATCTATATCTAAATTCACTGAAGTTTCAGCCCAAACAGAAGATGTATGGCTAAAAAGAAAAAAAATGATGGCAATAAAAACTAAAGCCATAGGCAGGTACATGCAAAACGCTAATTTATCCAATCTATGCATTAAAAAATTAATTTTATAATTGTTTAATACTACCATTTTTTACCTGATGAACTAACTTGTTTTTCCTGTGCACCCATTGCCTTTATTAATGCTGAAGGATCATCATGTGCATTATCAAGCAATGCTTTAGCTCTGTTTTTATCCATTTGTAATTTTCCGGTATATGATTCAGAAGGTTTTGGCTGGTTTTTTTGTTTTGATCCAGACAAATCACCTGAAAGGTCTTTATCTGATTCTTCATCTTTGTTCTTATTAATATTTTGTTCTGCTCCCTCTCTGCTATTTTTCTTATTTTCCTGCTCTTTTTTATTATCTGCCTGTTTTTTATCCTGCTGATTATCCTGGTTTTTGCTGTTTTCAGACTCTTTTTGTTCCGATTTTTTATCTTTTTTATCTTTACATGAAGAGTCTTGTTTTTTATCAGATTGGTCTTTATTGTCTTTATTATCTTTTTGCTGATCCTGCTTTTTTTGCTCTGAGATTTTTTTTTGCAAAAGTGCAAGTTCAAAATTAAACAGAGTATCTTTATCTAAGGGATTCAATTTAAGAGCACTTTTAAAATCATCTACAGCCATATCCATATTACCCTGCTTTAAGGCTGCAACCCCCCTGTTATAAAAAGCACGAAAAGAGATATCATCACCATCTGCCCTGCTTAAAACACTTGTAAATGCGGCCTCTGCTGCTTCATTATCCTGGTTTTTGGCAGCAGCACATCCTCTATTATATCGATTATATATATCTTTAGGCCTATCCATATCAGCCTTTGTAAAAGCATTATAAGCTTCCTCATATTTACCCTGACGGTAAAGCTCCTCACCAGATGACTCTGCAAATACAGAGGCAATAGCAACGAGAGACAAACATAATCCTGATATAATAAAAAAAAGAGATATAACTTTTTTGATAAAACAGTATTTCATTAAACTATTCCTTTAGTAATCCTTCCCCCAAAAGCAGTATTAGTGCAGCAATCAAAAACAGATAAAACCGCTCTTCATAAACCTTTATTTTACCACTTTTTAACGTAACTGCTGTAGTTTTTTTACGAATACCTGCGAAATAAAGACGATCCAGATCTAAATCACCTTCTGTAGAACGCACATAAGTTCCACCTGATATATTTGCTATCTCTTTTAAACCATTTTCATCAAGCTTGGAAAGTATAAGCTGACCTTCGGGATCTTTTTGAAACCCTGCACCACCGGACATAGGCACAGGTCCTCCTGATGGGTCCCCCATGCCAAATACAAATATACTAATCCCCTCTTCTGCTGCTTTTTTTGCAGCCTTAATTCCTCCTTCTTCGTTATCTTCACCATCTGTAATGAGAATAACGACCTTGTCTGTATTGCTTTTTTTATCAAAACCTGCCACCGCAGTATCAATAGCTTCTCCCAAATTAGTACCCAATACAGGAATAAGATCAGGTGAAAACTGATTTAAAAACATATAAAGTGCATTATAATCCATAGTTAACGGACACTGAAGATATGCACTTCCTGCAAAAGCCAAAAGCCCCATACGATCACCTGAAAGAACCTTTATCAAATCCACAACTTCTCTTTTTGCACGCTCAAGACGATCCGGCTTTATATCCTTTACCAGCATACTCATAGAAACATCCATACAGAGAATAATATCAACTCCTTTTTGTGTAACTTCCTGATAATGTTCTCCCCACCGTGGACCGCTTAAAGCAAAAACCATCATACCTGCCGCAATAATCAGCAAAATCATCCTGACGACTCTTTTTGACTTTGATTCAGACAAACAAAGCCTTGGCAAAAGGTTGCTATCTGCAAACCGGCTTAATGCCATATCCCGTTTTCTACCTTCTATAATCAAAATAAAAACTATAACAGGCAGCAGCCACAAAATATTTAACAACCATATTCGTACAAAACTCACGGAATACTCCTTATAATAAAACCACTGACAAATATTTCCAGAAAAAGTAAAAACAGAGCAGGCACAAGAAGATAGATATATAATTCTGTAAAATTAAAAAACTCTTTCACCTTTATCTCTGTTTTTTCAGCAGCATCAATAAGATCATAAATTTCTGAAAGCTCTTTACTATCTGATGCTCTAAAATATTTTCCCTTGCCTATTTCTGCCACCTGCATCAATAGTTTTTCATCAAGTTCTACCTTTTGATAAACAGTTTGATCTCCAAAAAAACCTTTTACCTTAAAAGGCACAGGTTCATTACCACCTACCCCAATGGTATAAATCTTAATACCAAGAGTATTTAATGCACGAGCTGCTTCAAGCGGAGCAATCTCACCGGCATTACTTCTGCCATCTGTCATCAAAATAATTATTTTTGTCTTAGCCGGAATATCCTTGATTCGTTTGCCGCCAACAGCAAGAGCTGAGCCTATGGCTGTACTTTCTCCTGCCATGCCTATCTGCATATTATTTATCAATCCAAGCAAAAGTCCCTTATCCATAGTCAAAGGCGACTGAGTAAAAGCATGTTCCCCAAATACAATTAGACCAATACGGTCATATTCTCTTTTTTTAATAAAATCAGTCACCACTTTTTTAATTGCAGTCAAACGATCTACAGGCTTATTTCTTAATTTAAAATCAAGTGCTTTCATTGACCCTGATGTATCAAGGCAGATGATAATATCAACACCTGACGATTTAACCTCTCTTAATCCACTATAAAATTGAGGACGGCTGACAGCAAATACAAGCAGCAGCATGCATAAAAATCTCAAAAACAGAGGCAGATTACCAACAATTGCATCTTTATTAGATATTTCAGCTTTTAATAATCCTGCACCTGAAAAAGTCATGGCAGGTTTTCTTTGTTTTATTTTTATAAAAAGCCATAAACAAACCGGTATTAAAGCCAATAACATATAAGGGAAAGCAAAATGAAATTTCAATCTCTCTTTTCTCCTTCAAAATTCGTCTTATCTATTTCTATAGATTGTCACATAATAAATTTCACAAGGCTTGCAGGAGGAGATAATACTAAAAGTATATCTTCGACTAATAACGCAGTGAAATTATTTATGTGACGGTCTATACATCTTTTGGCTTTGTTTTTTCTATATAGGCAACAGCCATCAAACAGTGATCTTCTTTTTGCAAAGAGTCAGGCAGTGTATCTGCAAATTTTATTAAATCAATTGTTCTCAAAAGATGCAAAACATCCCTGTCTGCTCTGTTTTCATTATGCTCAATACGAAATGCTATCTCACTCGTAGTTAATTCCATTGCTGGAAAAGACCTTATATTTTCCATATACTCTCTTACTATTTTTGACAGAGAAAAATAAAACGCCTTAATTTCGCCCTTTTCAAACAGATTTGATTTAACTAACCTGTCTATAGCACTTAAAGCAACAACATCAAAAGGATCTGCATGCAAAACATTCTCTTTTTTACCTTTTTTCCTGAAGAACTTATACCAGAGAAAAAAAAGAACAAGAATGATAATTACCGGAACAATAATATAAAGCACCTTTTTCCATGCCAATCCACTATTATCAATTATCCCCTTAATATCTCTTACTTCACTTGCTTCTGTCTTCTGATCAATAGATGAAATCACTTTAAGGTTTACTTTCAGGCTTATAAATTGCTGTTCTTCCTGTTTGTCGTCTAAAAATTTCAAGCCAAGGGGTAACACCTCAAATATATCAAGAGAATCAACAAGCAAACTTATAACAAATTTATCAGGTTCGTGCTTAATTGACATTATACTTAATGAATCAATCCCTTCTATAACAGGATTTTTATACAATCTTGCTCCTTCTGGAAGCAAATATTGAATATTTAGATGAACAATATCCCCTGGCTTTGCCTGTTTTTCAATAAATGAGACATCTAAAAAATAAGATTTTTCTTCAGAATACCCGGATATTATTGAAAGGAAAAAAAACAGAAACAGATAAAACAGAGAAACAGATACTTTTTTCAATGATGCAACCCCTTTCTTCGAAAAAACTCTGTTAAAGGCTCTACTACCGAACCATTTGTGGTCAACTCCACCAACGGAACTTTAGCTTTTTTAAATATATTCAGCAAAGCATCATCCATTTTATTGATTATTCCCTCCCATGTCTGCCTTACAGCGGGATCATGAGTATTTATAAATACACTTTCCCCTGTTTCCGGATCCTTCATCCGTATATAACCAACATCAGGCAGTCTGTTTTCAGCAGGATCTCTTACTTTTAATGCTGTAATATCGTGTTTACCTGATGCAAGAGACATAGCCTGCTCCATATCTGTTGACGGCAAGTCAATCATAAAATCTGAAAGCACAAAAACAATAGAGTGTCGTTTAACCACTTTATTTAAAAATTTCAGCGCATTTGTTATATTGGTTTTTTTTGATGAAGGCTCAAAAGAAAAAATCTCTTTTATCAATCGCCATACATGTCCCGCACCTTTTTTAGGAGGAATATATTTATCCACAGTATTACTGAAAAGTATTGCTCCAACCTTATCACTTGTTCGTATGGCAAGAAAAGAGAGCAAACCTGCGACCTCTGCTATAACCTCCCTTTTAAACCGCTTTCTTGTACCAAAAAGATTAGATCCGGAAAGATCTATAAGCAATATAACAGTAAGCTCCCTCTCTTCATGAAAAACTTTTATAAAGGGTCGCCCTGAACGGGCTGAAACATTCCAGTCAATATCTCTTACATCATCGCCTACCTGATATTCACGAACTTCTGAAAATTCCATCCCCCTTCCCTTAAACGCACTGATATAGTGACCTGCAAAAAGATCATTTGCCAAAAAACGGGTACGGAAATGGAGCTTTTGTATTCTTGTATATAATTCTTTTGGAAGCATAACTCTACGGAACCTCAATTCTCTCAAGAAGATCAGCAATAATTTTATCTGTATCAATACCTTCGGCTTCCGCTTCATAACTAAGTATCAGGCGATGCCTTAGTACTGCAGGTGCCATATCTTTCACATCCTGAGGTGTTACATAAGCACGGCCATTTATAAAAGCATGAGCTTTTGCAGTTTTACCGAGATAAATTGATGCTCTTGGAGAAGCTCCACAGCTAATTAAACGGGATATATCTGAATTAGTCAAATCCGATTTTCTTGTTGCATGTACAATTCTGATAATATAATCTGTTATTTTTTCTTCCATATGAATCATATTAACAACATCTTTTACAGCCTCAATTGCATCAATCTCCATAAAGTTGCAAAGCTCTTCAGTAACACCACTATAAACCCTTTTCATTATCTCTTTCTCCTCAACAGCAGAAGGATAATCTATTTTTATTTTGAGCATAAACCGATCTGTTTGTGCTTCCGGCAAAGGATATGTCCCTTCCTGTTCAATTGGATTTTGTGTAGCTAAAACCATAAATGGTTTTTTAAGCTTAAAAGTTTCCTGACCTATAGTTACCTGATACTCCTGCATAGCCTCAAGCAATGCACTCTGCAC
>DAOWNP010000322.1 GCA_030642545.1 Desulfobacteraceae bacterium
ATTTTAATCTTATATCCTGATACACCTACTTTTAAACCATCTAATAATGTATCCCAAAAAATGCTGCCTGCATAGGTACGATCAACATCTATCTGTTCTACTTCAGTATCTAAAATAGAAGGAAGTAAATCTGCCATAAACCGTGCAACACCTGTATCCTCATTTATATTAGTAACTCCATATAAAAAATTATACGAGATGCTCCCTGCATTATTCATATCAAGTTCACCAAAAAGGCTTATACCCTGCAAAGATGCTATAACATCTCTCCATGAATCCTGATAAATACACTGGGGCAGCAATATGTTTGTTCTTAAATAATCAGAATCTCTTGTTTCATTGTAAAATCCATGAGGTACTTTAACCAGACCACCGGCAATATTTAACCACTCTTTATAATCATATGACAAAAAAGCTCTGTCTAAAAAAACATTGTAATTATTCATAGTTCCAAGATCATACGAATAAATCTGAACCGCAGCATGAATCCTGTCTGTTAAATCTGTTGCAAAGCTTAAATACATATCAGAAAACTGAAAAGTACCGTCACTGGTGTTAGCATACATATTGTTATTATCACTATGAAGATATCCAAATGACACACCGCCATGCATATCAATACCTCCTAATTCATCAAACTCAACAGCTAAAACCGTGCCTGAAAAAAAGAACAATAGAATTACAGAAAAAAACATCATTTTTGTTTTAATTTTATATATCATAATTAAACCTCCCTGAATATTTTATAATAATTTATTGTATGGAAATTATTTTTACCTTAGATGTTTTTGCAGATGAAGAAACATAACCTATGGAATCTTTTGTTTTAGCAATATATTTTATTAAATTTTTTTCATCCTTAAATTCTTTTGTCGGAAGAGATTTTAATGAAAACGCTTTCTTTTTCATATATCTTGTAAATGCACCAGAACTTTTTTTTATATAATTTTTTAAAAAAGCTTCATATGTTTCGCCCTCTATTAATATAGCTACTTTAATTTTCTTACCATTTTTCCATCTTTTTGTTTTTCCAAGCACAATTTTTTTAAATTGATCTGTTGTAAGAGAACTCTCTTCTACATTTTTATTCACAACAACAACAACATCACCTGCAAAAACAGGCGTCTGCCCAAAAAGCAATCCTGTTACTGCAATAAAAAAGAACAACTTAACTAAAAAATTAATTCTCATCATCTCCTCCTCTTTTTTTCTGTAATAATGATAGTTTGGGGTTAGTCAGCGGATGCAAAATGTATAACCAGTGTTATAGTTAAGGTCATGGAAATTAATATAAATAAAAAAAACTTATAATCCAAATCAAGACCTATTGTTTTTCTTTAAAAAACCTCAAATCATGCTGAGCTTCTCTGTTTTCATAAACATCTGAGAGTCTTTTTATTGGAGATGAATATCCACCCGGACCTAACTGGATAAAATATATCTGATCTGATCCCTGATGATTATCTCTATTAAAAGAAAATGAAAAACCGGAAAGATCGGTAAAAAACTGATTTTCAGCTGATATACGAAATTTTTTTAAAGAATAACTCCCTTTCATATCAAGCAAAATCCTGTACATGGCTTTTGCTGCTATAAATCCTTCAAGACCGGCAAACCCAGGTTCAAAATGAGGTATAAATTTTTTTATCAGTTTATTATATTCAGCAACAATAGGTATTTTTCTATAATACGGATATGGAACAACCTGAGAGACAACAACGCCTACTCCCTGGTTTACAAGTATTTCTCCCAGCATCTCTCCTGATGCAAAAGAGGTACATAAAAACATGGTTTTACTCCCTGATTTGCGCATCATCTTAATAAGTTTTGATGCGGGAATATATTCGGCAGCTATAATTACTGCACCTGGACGGGTAGACAGCAATGCTTTTACTGAAGATTTTATATCTTTGTCATTATTTAAATATGATGTTTCATTTAATATCTCAATATCATGCTTTTTTAACGCTTTCTTTATATATTCTAACCCTTCCTGTCCATACTCATCATTTCTATAAAAAACTGAAATTCTTTTTATTTTTTTTTCAAGCACCAAAGCATCAACCATTGAGGTTATCTCTTTTAAAATACCCGGACGGATATTAAAAATATTATCTGATACAGGATCTCTTAGATAACCTGCTCCTGATAAAGGTGCAAAAAAAAGTATTTTATTATTATTTGCCTCAATAGCTCCGATTTTTGAGGTGTAATTTCCAAGATAGCCAAATAAAATAGAAGCTTTATCTTTTTTTATTAATTTTTCTGTATTTTTTAAACATATTTCAATATCATTTTTATCATCATAAGTAATAAATCGTATTTTTTGCCCTCTTATTCCTCCTGTTTCATTAATATACTTAAAATATGCCAGTGCCCCATCACGCAAACCTGCTCCTGCTTTTTTAAAAGGTCCGCTCAAATCACATGATTGACCTACCACAATTTCACCTGCACTATTATCTGCAAAAACAGGAGATATTTTAAAAAAAACGCTGAAAACAATTAGATTAAGCAACATCAATATTGATAAATACAAATATTTATTCTTCACGATACCTCCATGTTATATAGCTGTGACTTGTTTTTTTTATTAATTTGTGTAACAGGTTGTTATAAAATACTGATTTATCTAAATTTTTTTTATCGTTTGGAAAATAAATCTAAAATTATGTAGGGATTTTAATGCTTATTTAATTTAAACGAAAAAGATAAAATTTTCATTTTTGACAGTTTTTATTTATGCATTATTAAAAATAGAGGTATGTTTTCTAAAATTTTTTATAAATATTACCATAAACTTATATAAAAAGTAAATAAATAAAAAATTTTATTTGCAAAATAGTAAAAAATAGTTTAAATGTAAGTTATATGATTTTTGATTATCATATTTTTTTTTCTTAACAATCATATTTTATCAATTTAATAATCCATAATATTAATAATAGCAACTCCCAATATATTTTTATCTAAATTTAACTATATCAGGGTCATGGAAATTAATAAATACACAAAAACGGTGCAGGATTTCAGCTCGTATTCAA
>DAOWNP010000066.1 GCA_030642545.1 Desulfobacteraceae bacterium
AGTTAAAGGGTAAAAAACATACCACAGACGATACAAAAGAGTGTCTGTAAGTCCTGAAAAATACGCTTTACTTTTTTTCAAATATTTTAATGCATCCTCATATTCTAATGAAAAGTATTTTTGTATTCCAGAAAGAATAAGAAAAACTCCTATAGATATAACTTCGTCATCTTTTTCCCATTTTTTTATAGTCTCTGTTTCATTAAATTCAGAGTTTTTATATGCTTTTTTATCTAACCATCCGTATTTTACAGCTAACATCATATTCTTTATTCTGGTAACATTATACTTTTCCACATAATTTAAACCATCATCAATATATATATCAATGTTTTTAAAATTTTCACCTTTTGCAATTATATTAAACATTAAAGGGATATAGGAAAGTCCTCCATTATACAGATCACCACATTTTATGCCCATGTCTATATTTTTTCTACAAAGATCTACTATAGTATCAGGATCTTTTCTGTTATGGCACAAAACAAATAAAATTCCATTCATGCCTCTTACTGACCCAAAAGTATTGTGGTATTTTTTACAAAACGCAAATGTAAGATCCTCATATTTAAATGAAAGAGCAAAGTCACCTGACAGTTGATGATAAAGACCCATTGGACCAAATGCATAAATAGCTTCTTCATCCATACCCCATTTTGCAGACAACATAATAGATAGGGCTGTTGCTAAAAAAAGGTGGTTTAACCTGCCTGACAGATAATAGGCAGGAAGAAGATCGCTCAATACTCCAATAATAATTTTCTGTTCTTCATCTTCTATAGGCATGCTTTGTAAGAGTATTTTAAAAATATCTTCTTTATATAGTTCTGACACAACCTCTTTGCACTGAGTTTGAGCCATATGATCATCTTCTGTAATTTCCATATTTAAGTATTTAAGAGATCTGTTTCCGGTAGCTATTATATTATCTGCTATTTCTGACATGGAAACAATTTTTGTCTGCTGTGCAAAGCACTCAGCTTTTTCAATATCAGTTTTGGCTTTTTTTATTAAAATATTTAAAAATATACGGGCTTCTTTATGATTTCCTGTTGTAAATTTACTTGCAGTAATACTTTTATGGATTTTAAAAGTTAGATCATACTCTTTCTCCCAACAGTTTTCCCCCAAAAAACCATGTGCCTGTGTGAAATAATTATCTGCTTCATTAAGAGCCAGTGCCTTATATGCTTTTTCCCCTGCATAATAATTTACATAAGCCCCTGTTACAAAATCTTCAGCACTTTTTATACAATCTTTACCTGTGTTTATGTGTTCTGCTATTTTAAATATGTTTTCAGCAGATTTAACTCCTTTTTTTTTATTAATTTGATTTAACAGGACTTTTGCAATTTTATAATGTAGTTTTTTTTCATCAGTTTCATTAATACTTGATAATACAGCTTCATGAATTTTATCGTGAAAAAAGGATATATTTGTACCCTTTTTTATAAATATCATTGAGTTAAAAGCAGGTAAAAGTTTTCTGTAGAGTTCTTGCAGCGTTTTTTCACATAAAGTTGCAAGTAGAATATCTGAAAACAAAAAGCCTATACACGCAGCTATCTGGACAATAAAAAGAGTCTCTTTAGACATAGAACTAATTTTATTTTTAAACAAATCAGAAGCAATATCAGGTAAATCAATGTTTTTTATACCCTCTAAATCAAAATGCCATTTCCTTTTTTTATCCATATAAATTATTCTGTTTTTGTAAAACAGGGAGAGAACTTCATTTACATAGAGTGGGTTTCCTTCTGATATTTTATTTATATTTATTATTAAAAAGCGTATATCAGGTGAATCTGTATCTAATGCATTTTCTGTAATTTTTTTTACATCAGACTCCTTTAAAGGGAGCAGTTTTATCTCTTTAAACGAGTCTGTTCTCTTTTTTGCTGTATCAAAGAACATATTTAAATGATGTTTGTTATCTATTTCATTATGTCTGTATGCTCCTATTAGCATAAAATATGGAAAATCAACAGGGACTGAAATTATATCTTTTAATACTTCTATTGTAGCAAAATCAGCCCATTGCAGATCATCAATAAAAATCACAAGAGGATTTTGTATTCCGGCTATACATGAGATAAAATTTTTTATCGTAGTGTTAAACCTGTTTTTTGATTCTAAGGGGGGAAGAGTAAAAATATCCGCTTGCATACCTATAAGCAAACTAAGATCTGGAATCAGATCAGTTAAAAGCTTTGCATTAGGTTTTAAAGCTTTTTCTATTTTTTCAGCCCATATTTTTTTTTCAGATTGATTTTTACTTAATAAAATAGCTACTATTTTATTAAAAGCCTGAACAATGGAGCTGTACGGCACATATTGTTCATTTTGATAAAATTTACCTGAAACAAAAAAGCTGTTTGTATTATGCAGTAAAATTTCAATCTCTTTAATAACAGTTGTTTTTCCAATACCTGCAGATCCTGATACAAGAACAAACTGAAAGGAACTATTGCATATTTTATCATAAGCTTTTTTTAAAATTTCAATCTCTTTTTCTCTTCCAGCCACAATAGCAGGAATTTTAAATTCTTCTGAAAAATCACTGATTTTTAGATCAAAAGATTTGGTGTTATTTATTTGAGAGTACTGATTTTCACAGGTTTTTAAATCCTCGAGCAATTTTTCAGATGTCTGGTATCTTTTTTCAGGTTCCTTTTCTATCATTTGAAAAATAAGATCATTTAACATTAAAGGCACTTTATGATTTAAAGCTGATATTTTTTTTGGAGATTCTGCAAGATGGGAATGGATAATTTTCAAAGGATTTTTTGATATAAAGGGAGGTACTTCTGTAAGAATATAATAAAAGATCATGCCGAGAGAATAGATGTCTGTTGCAAAAGTTACTGGCATAACAACCCTTCCTGTCTGTTCAGGAGCTATATAGCAAAGGGTACTTTTGCAGAAACTGTTACTACTGTAAAATTTATTTATATGATCTGTACTAAGTGTTCTTACTATATCTATTAATCTTAAGTCATAAGTTTTTGGTGAAATAATAATATTGTCAGGCTTTATTCCTTTATGGATATGACTATTTACCTGAAGACTTTTAAGTATCAGGCAAAGCTCGACCGCTATTTTAAAAAAAACAGTAAGATTAATATTTTTTTCTGATTTTATGTATGAGTTTACAAACTGGGTAAGAGTTATGCCTTCAAAATATTTGCCTGCAATAATAATAAAACCATTCTCATCAGTTTCTATCGTTGAAATTTGAGGAATAATTGTATTGTAGATTTTTTTATGTTTTAATTTGTCTTCCTGATTTTTTATAAATTCATAAAGATTATTTATCTTTATATTTATCTTTATCTTCTCTTTGTTTATTATTTTTACTCTAAAATATGACTTGCTGTCATTTCTATCACAAGCTTTGTACACTGTGGAAAAACTGTTCTCTCCCAAAACTTTTAAAAGTTTTAAGTCAAAATCCAGCAATTTATCATAAATATATTTTTCCCACATTTATTTACCTTTTCTAAACTTAGTATTTTTCAGAATTTAATAAATTGGAGAATAATTTTATAATTTACAGAAAACAATCTAAAGTTTTTTTAAAATAACTTTAGAGTTTACTTAGGAGCATGGACAAATTAACTTTTTTTAAGTATATATATATAATTATTATAGAAATCAGATTTTATTGCAAGATATAATTTGTATATATGATAAAATTTGATAGGTAATGTTATAATTAACCCCATTTTTTTATAAAGGCTCTTCTTCAGAAAAATCAGGTTTTATATCTTTATATAGTTTTACCCATGATTTTACGCGATCTTCTCCATATTCATCTCTCCATCCTTTCATAACAAGGTCTAATGGTAAGTCTGAAAAAGATCCATGATATGTAACATATTCCATGAAAAGTTTTTTTTCATTGTTATAAGCGTGAAAAATCGCATCGTCTTTTCCGTTAAATTCAATAGGATCAACCTTGTGTTTTGCACATAATTCTTTATTAAAAGTAGGTGTGGTTTTTATCCATTTCCCATTGAGATAAAATTCAGTAAATCCGTGATATGCAAAAAGATCAGATCCCATAACCTTTTTTAACTGTTTTGATGCCAGGTGGTTTTTAACAGTTGCAAATGAAAGTCTTGACGGTATTTTACAAGCTCTTCCCAAAGTACATAAAAAAACTGCTTTTTGAACACAATAGCCCCTGCCTCTTCTTAAGACATTACTTGCTTTATAATGATCTAAATCATAAAATGGCGAATATGGATCGTATAATATCTGATCCCGAACAGATAGAAAGATTTTTATTGCAATTTTTACAGGATCTTTTAAATCACCAACTGTTTTTTGAGCAAAACTGATAATATCTTTATGATCGGAATTTATTACATAAGTTGGGGTAAGATATTTTTCATCGGTAGTATAATCAGGCATTTTATATAGTCTCTTTGTTAATATTTTTTTGCAAATAGTTTAAAATCAGACCGTTTTTACCTATACAGGTTGTTACAAAACACTAATGTATCCAAATTTATTTTCTGCCTTGAAGCGGAAAAAAATTTTTACTCTGTAACAGCCTGTATAGCGAAAACTCAACTTGTACAGAAAAAAAATTTTAGAATTAATCAATAGTGTCCGGTTAGAATCTTGCGAGCGGGAAGTTTACTTGTTTTTGTAGCGTATTGAATAAAATAGCGGAAAAAACAATTAAACTTTCCGTATTTTGTCTATTTTGTCTATTTTGTCTCTCGCAATTTCCTAACCAGACACCACTGAGAATTAATATAAGTTGTAAGAATAAAACGAGGGTAGGTATTTATATTAAAATAGTCAATAATAATCTAAATTTTTACAAAAAATAAAAAAGGGATCTTATTATGCCGGTGATATAGATTGTCACATAAATAATTTTACTTAAGATATACGTTTTAGTATTATCTCCTTTCGCAGACCTTGTGAAATTGTTTATGTAACAATCTGTATATAGTTTAATCTGGGGATTATGTGTTGTTACTGCAAACAGACCTTAGAATCCTTTTGGGAACAGGTTTTTTGTTTTGTTTTTTACATATTAACACCTTGCAACCATTAGGACCTATCTTAAAACCATTTTTCCCTTTTAAAAAAAGTCTATCTAATGGCATGATTGTTAGAGTCATATTTGTTTTAAATAAATTAATTCCAGATACCATGAGGTTCTTTAAACCATCTGTGCTAACAAAAACTCTGCCAGTGCCGTTATATTCATTTTTTATGGTTTTAATAAGTGTCCATGCACACATTCCGTTAAAATAACCGTTAAGGCAAATGTGTAAATTACCGCAACTTTTTTTAAAATTAATTGTAAAATCTGAATTCATACAAATTCCCCTTTATTATATAACGCCCATGCCCTGACAGGCACAACAAAACATGAAAATGAAATAACTTACTTGCAAATTATAAATTAGTAGAATTTCTTAATTCATAATTTACCATTCATAATTCATCATTTTCATATAAAACACTGATAAATCTACAACCTGAATTGAGACATTAGGCTATTACAGCTCTTGATTTTTATTCAGGTTAAAAAGCTCAAGCATTTTCAGTGCTGTAATACCAGGTGCTATCTGCTTTTTGGTTTCAGAACTTATACCAAGTGTGCTTTGTACTTCAAAAGCAGTATTATGATAAGCTGCTTTTAATTTTTTTTCATATTCTTTTCGCAGCATCAGGAACGATTCTTCTACTTCAGGATATCTACAGTTTTCCCGCATGGGAAGACGAATCATTTCTTCAAAACAACCGGTTTCACAAGATGGAGCACATATTTTATAAAATACTGCAGAAAACCAGCAGCCGTTTCTCTCTTCTTTGTCAAGGGAAGCATGGTTTTTCCATACATCCGGTGGTTTTGGAATCGTGCTGATAATCTGCGTCATTGGCACACAAAGTTTTATTTCAAATGGTTCAAGTTCTGTTTTGTAATACAGCTTAGGACGCAGATTGCCACGTTCTTTTTTAATTTTCCAGTCAATTTTCATTATTTCCTCTTGTTAAGAAGTTGTTAATATTTTATCTGATCTCTACAACTTCACCAAATGGCGGTTGTGTTCCTGTACTGCCAATTCGTGCCCATAGTACAGGATAAGCAGGTTCTTTAGGGAAACGATTGCATTCAAGATCTGTCAGATAAATCAGGCAGCGAGGAGAAACAGACTCTTGCTCCACCCATTGAAAAACCGGTCTGAAATCAGTTCCACCGCAACCCTTGGGAGACAAAGTTATTGGTAAATCCTGTCTCAGGAAGATTTCTGTATGAACCACACGCATATCACAATATATTACATAAACTGTCATAGCACAGTATTCCAAAATAGCTGACAGCTCAGCCGCAAACTGGTCAAGCTCTATCCTGGAAATGCTTCCCGAAGTATCTACAGCAACAACCACTTCAGGCAGGTCATCGCTTCGCATTGATGGCAGATAAATCCCCATATGAAGATAACGTCTGTTTGGTGGTATCAAAGCATAATCGCAGCAGGCAGAAGCATTTATAAACCTGCTTAGTAAATCACGCCAGTCGATACCGGGGTTAAGAATTTTATCCACCATCCGCTCAAGACCAGCAGGAAGATCTCCCATAGATTTAGCCTGCATAGTGGCCTGAGCAAGAGCAATCTTCCATTCATTTTCTTTTTCAGCCGCATCAGCAGATGGATTTGATTTCCCTTCCGGAGGAGGTGCATCCCGTACTTCACCTGATTTACCAGGATCACCATATCCAGACACCCCTTCATCATCTTTTGTTTTTTCTAAAGAATCATCCTGTTTTCCAGGTAAATCCTCAGTAAATTTGCCTTGAATACTTTGCCCGGCAGATTCAGTATCTCGGCTGCCCGGTTTAGCTACTAAATCATCAGGAAGTTTTTCCTGATGAGTCTTATCTGTCTTATCTTTTTCAGACAATCTGTTATGAGTACCTGTTCTACTGTTATTTGTTTCTGAGGACAGGAATAAATAAATTTCATCAGCTGTCTTATCTCTAAATTCAGGCTTATCGAGATATCCGTCTGGAAGCTTGAGTCCTGCTTCAAGAAGAATCCAGTTAATAGCATAATCACAAGCCATATTCCATTGTTTTGGGTTGCGGTTTTTTCGCCGAAGATGATGCCTGCACGCCGGATGCATGGCTATATGCCCTATTAACCCTTTTACTTTATTCAAAGGAAGCATATTAATGTAAAAGGGATTATAGGCAAGAGTAGTACCATCCGACCAGGCGGTTTCACAGGTTGTGTCTTCCTGAATAGTCAGACGAAGAGCTATGGAACCGAAAAACGGATGCTCTAAAATCAAGCCTGTTCTGGCTTTTACAATTTTTTGATATACCTTATCTGTGTACTGTTTCATCATATAAGTACTTCCGAATAAGTTGCGGCCCATTCATTAAATGCTTCTGTATCCACAATCCCCTTATCAGTTTTAACTGCATCCCTAACCAGTAACACACTGTATTCAGGGGGAAGACGATTAGCATAAGCAATTATTTGAGCCATATTTTGTTTATTGGCTTTACTTGCCAAAACTTCGCAAACTGCATAAAGAGTGGCAGGATCTTCAGGAACTTCTGATGCTTCTGGTGAGCTTAGAAGCATATCTGGATTTGGCAAATTACGGTAAATTCGGGAAAATCCTGAAAATTCCGCTGCAGCACCCTCTCCTACTGTTCCTGCAATTAATTCAAATTCAAGAGCTTTGTCAGGTCTGCCTGATAAGATATGGGAAACAAATTCCCATGAACGGGGGGTAGGAAACGCTTTTTCGTTTTTTTGCGGGTCAAAGGCATGGAGTAGAGCAGGACGAAATTTTAAAAATGCTATTACTTCTTCTGACTGATTGTTCTTTTTTGCCCAGTTTAACCAATCCTCTAAATTTACATCAAATTTAAGATGGACAAACCTGTTTGCCAAAGCAGACGATATTCTGTGGGTAACAGAACGATCTGTTTCCCTGTTTCCTGCTGCAATAATACTCCAATCTTCGGGAAGCTGATATTCACCAAGTTTACGGTCAAGTATCAATTGATAACAGGCTGCCTGAACTAATGGTGGTGCTGCATTAAGTTCATCTAAAAATAAAATACCACTCCCTTTTTTTGGCAAAAAATCAGGAGGAGACCAGCAAACCCTTTGGTTTTTATCAATATAAGGAAGCCCCCGAAGATCAACAGGATCAAGCAAAACCGCACGTACGTCTATCAGGTTTAATCCCATTTGCTGCGTGGTTTGTGAAACAACCTGACTTTTCCCCACGCCTGGCGGACCCCATATAAATACCGGCTGCTTGATATGGATTAGCGTTTTAAGTGCTGTATTGAGTTGAGAAGGTTTCATTTTTCCCTTTTTTAAAATGGTTATAAACTTTTTGACAGGCTGGAACACCACTCTACAATCTCGCTTTTTGAATCTTCAGGATCACCATCAACCTTAAGACCTTCTTCAACAATCTCTCCTCCAAGCTCTTTTAGCTTTTCCTCCAAAAAATCAACAGAGCCACAAAAATATTCATAAGAACTGTCTCCGGGGGCAAAAACTGCAAAGTTTTTACCCTTTAGTTCTATACCATCCATTTTTTCATAAAATTCGTCAAAATCTTCCTGAAGTTCAACCTCGTCATCGCCATATGCAGGGCATCCAAGTAAAACAAGATCATGTTCCCCCTTTAAATCCTGGATATCAGCATTTACAACATTTTTTATTACTGTTTCAATATTATCTTCTTCAAATGCACCGGATATTATTTCAGACATAACCTCGGTATTACCTGTTGTACTACCAAAAATAATAATAGCTTTCATTATTTATACTCCTTTTTTAAAATTTTAATTTATTTTATTTGCTCAAGTTACACTTTTTTCTTTTTTTAAATATAAGAAAGACATAGTATGTCAGGCTTTTATATAATTATTAGGATTAACAAACTATTTTAGTTTGAACTAAATTAGAAAAAAGTCAAGTTTTTTATAGAAAAAAGTTTAAAATAATTCCACAGCATAATAAAACTGAATGTAAAATCAAATTATGTATGACAACCGCGGGCATACCCGTAGTATTCCGAAGATTAAATTTATTTTTTAACGCAGAAATTGGATAAATTAGTGTTTTGTAACAACCTGTCGAATACCTATAAGCCCCCAAAAAGCACTGCCAAGCAGATAGACAGCCGCAGGAACCGGCACAGCAGAGACATCTGCACCTTCATGGCCGGTTATGTCAGCCACCTGGTGGTACGCAGGCTCACTGTCACCAGGATCAATATAACCGATGGTTGTAATACCGTCTATGTCAATAAACCATACATCCGGGTTGCCATCTATGTTTGCGCCGGCAAGAAGCTCAAAAGTCACTGTAGCAAGTTGTGTGCTTCCAATCTCTGGAAGGGGAATATCCATCGTATAGCCGTTGAAACTATCAATTCTCCCCTCTTCAACTTCATATGGAGATCCCAAGTCTGCCCATGCCCCATCATCGGGTAAATCATTGGTCCAGCCAACCATGGAGAGTTCATCAATATCAAACCCGATGTTAAAAGCATACGCACTACCAAACCTGACTGCCGGATCAGCCTCAAAATCAACGGTAAACACAATCTCGTCTCCAGGAAGAGCATACAGTTCACCTGTGGGATTAATTGAAATAGTTGCGGCCATAGCGGCAACTGGTACAAAGCTTATAAAAAAAGAAATAATAATAATGTTAAGCAGTTTTTTCATTTATTAAACCTCCATGTTCTATGTTTTAAGTTTTCTTTAATGTCATGGATAGTGGTATAGACTGGGGCGTCTAAATCAATCATTTTTTTTTGCTCTTTTTTTGAACCTCTTTTATTTGCTATAAACATATTATAGATAAG
>DAOWNP010000341.1 GCA_030642545.1 Desulfobacteraceae bacterium
GCCTGCCGTTCAAAGGATTGGAAGCGGCGAACTCGCTGATCGTTGAATAGCTTTTCAGTGTCTCGGCAGGAGAATGAAGTTATCATATGCAGAAGGTATTACGTTTGTCGTAATATGTCAAGGGTATTGTTTTTGAATGAAGGCACAACGGCCAGTAGCATGACTTTGCTTTTTGAAATTAAGGTCAATCAATAGAAATTTTACGATATGTTGTCTAAATTCTTTGGTGTTTGTTTCTAATAATTTAAATTTAAGTGTTTTCAGGGTGTTATAGATATAAGTTAATTTCGTTCTATTTTAGAAGGTCAGCAAGCTGGCTGTTAAAAGGTTTTTTTTTTGTTAAACAATTTTCTGATTTTATTTTTTTTTTGATTTTTTTGCCATACTCTTTTTTCATGGAAAGAGATATTCTTTTTCTCTGTTTTTCTACTTTTATGACCGTAACATTTACTTTTTGATTTATTTTTAAAATTTTTGCAGGGTCTTTCACAAAGTTGTTGGAAATTTGGCTTATGTGTAAAAGTCCGTCTGTATGCACTCCTATATCAACAAAAGCTCCAAAAGCTGTAATATTGGTTATTATGCCGGGAAGAGTTATTCCTTCCTGCAGGTCTTCAATTTTGTTTATCTCTTCTGCAAATTCAAAGGTTTCAATTTTTTTTCTTGGATCTCTTCCGGGTTTTGCGAGTTCATCTAAAATATCATTTAATGTTGGCAGTCCTATTGTATCTGTTACATATTCTGTTAAATTTATTCTGCTTTTTAAATCTGTTTTGCCTATAAGATCAGTTAAATCACAGTTTTGATCTTTTGCTATTTTATAAACTATATTATAGCTTTCAGGATGTACAGAGGATGAGTCTAAGGGATTTTTACCGTTGTTGATTCTTAAAAAACCTGCAGCCTGTTCGAATGCTTTGGGACCGAGCCTTGGAACTTTCTTTATATTTGTTCTTGTTTTAAAAGGGCCATTTTCATTTTTAAAAGCCACAATGTTTTGAGCAAGTTTAGGTCCTATTCCTGACACATGGCTTAAAAGCTGGACACTGGACAGGTTTATATCTACGCCTACTTTATTTACACAGCTTGATACAACATCATCTAAGGCTGTTTTTAAATTTTTCTGATCAACATCATGCTGGTACTGACCAACCCCTATGGATTTAGGGTCTATTTTTAAAAGCTCTGATAAAGGGTCCATAAGCCGTCTTGCAATAGATACTGTTCCTCTGACTGTTATATCATGATCCGGAAATTCTTCTCTTGCTATTTTTGATGCAGAGTAAATTGAAGCTCCATTTTCTTCTACACTGTAAACAGTTACTGCAGGAATATTTAAATTTTTTACAAATAGTTCTGTTTCTCTGCCTGCTGTTTTATTGCCAATTGCTATGGCTTCAATACTATATTTTTTGCATAATTCTTCAATTTTTTTACCTCCCTTTGCTCTTTCTGATTCCTGATTATTGTGAGGAAAGACAGTGTCATTGCAAAGTAGTCTGCCTTGCTTGTTAAGGCAGACTACTTTGCAGCCTGTTCTAAAGCCCGGGTCTATTCCCATTACATTTTTTTGACCCAAAGGAGGAGCAAGTAAAAGTTGTCTTATATTTTGAGTAAAAATATTAATGGCTTCTGTTTCAGCTTTTTTTTTTGCTGATGTGCGAATTTCATTTTCCATTGATTTTGAAATAAGCCTTTTATAAGAGTCTGAAACAGCTTTTTTCATCTCACAAGAATTTTGTCCTTGTCCTGAAATATAAATAGATTCAATAATAGAAACAGCTTTTTTTTCATCAGGTATTGCTGTAAGTTTTAATATATTTTCTTTTTCACCTCGCAACATGGCAAGAACCCTGTGGGATGGAGCAGATGAAACAGGATCTGTTGAATCAAAATAATCTTTATACTTTTGTGATTTTTCCTCTTCTTTTTTTGATAAAATGATTTTGCTTGTGAAATATGCTTTTGTTTCAAAAAGAGAGCGGATTGCTTTTCTTACCTCTTCATCTTCATTTATAATTTCTGCTATAATATTTCTTGCACCAGCTATTGCATCTTCTTCAGAAACTATACCTTTTTCTTCGTTTATAAATAAAGATGCAGATGTATGCAGGTCTTTTTTATCCTGTTCTAATATTATTTTAGCAAGAGGCAGCAGCCCCTGCTCTTTTGCAATTGCAGCTTTTGTTCTTTTTTTAGGTTTATAGGGGAGGTATATGTCTTCGAGAACTGCAAGCGTGCTTGTGTTTTCTATTTTTTCTTTAAGCTGATCAGTTAAATGCCCATTTTTTTCTATGGATTTGAGTATTGTTTTTTTACGCAAATCCAACTCTTCCATTTGATTTAATCTATCTCTTATAGAGGTTATGAAAACTTCATCCATAGAGCCTGAGACTTCTTTTCTATAGCGTGCTATAAATGGAATTGTGGCACCGTCATTTAAAAGTTCAACAACAGCTTTTACTCTGTTTTGTTCTAAATTATACTCTTTTGATATAGATAAAATATTTTGAGTTTGTTTCATTTTATTTATTATATGCCTTTTTTGTTCGACCTCTTGAGATTTATTTCTGACAGCTTAATTTAAGGAACGTGGATGAAATAACTTCCACAAATAGGTACATAGATTTAGAGTTAGATTTATGTACCTATTTGTGGAAGTTATTTCATCCACGTTCCTTAAATTAAGCTGACAGAAATAAATCTCAAGAGGTCGAACAAAAAAGTCATATAATAAAGAAAATGAAAAAAACTCAAA
>DAOWNP010000304.1 GCA_030642545.1 Desulfobacteraceae bacterium
ATGTCTTCAATCAACGCTAAACGACGCTGGGCTGCCAAAGAATCACCCCTGCTTATCTCTTCTTCGACCAATGCCGAAACTCGAAGCTCAAATCGTTGCTGCTGATTTTCCCACCAATCGTGAGAAATAGCTTGCCGACCAGCAATCACGACATCTCTGCTTGGTCGAGATACCAAATAACTGATAACAGATGATTCGATGTATACTGTTGGATTCATAGTGTTAAATTCCATAAAGATAAATTACATGAAAATTTTTTAAAAGTTTCCGTTCCGTAAGTACCCTTCGACCTAACTTCCCCTGACTTGATACTCAAAAAAATGGAAAGCTGTACTATAAATTTTATAAATTTATTTTTTTGGGTATCCTATATCAATTAATGCGTCACGCATTTCATTAATTATTGAAGAGTCTTCTATTGTTGCAGGAATTTTAAAATCAACACTATCTGCAATATTTCTTATTGTACCCCTTAAAATTTTTCCGGACCTTGTTTTGGGCAATCTGTCTATTACTGTTGCTGTTTTAAATGCAGCAACAGGACCTATCCTTTCCCTGACCATTTTAATAACCTCTTCCACTATTTGCTCATGGTTTTTTACAGTACCTTTATTAAGTACAAGCATACCAATGGGAAGCTGTCCTTTTAATTGATCGTAAACACCAATAACTGCACATTCAGCGACATCTGCATGATCAGCAAGAACCTCTTCCAACGCTCCTGTTGACAGCCTGTGTCCCGCTACATTTATAATGTCATCAGTTCTTGCCATTACATACACATAACCATCCTCATCTATATAACCGGCATCAGATGTTTCATAATATCCAGGAAAACTATCAAGATATGACTCTTTAAATCTTTTATCATTCTGCCACAAAGTTATAAGTGTACCAGGAGGCAGTGGCAACTTTACCACCAAAGCACCAATCGTTCCTCGCTGCACCATGTTTGAATCTGCATCAACCACATACAAATCCCAGCCAGGAACAGCTTTTGTAGGAGATCCATATTTAACAGGCATAGCCTTGATACCAAGACAGTTAGCCGCTATCCCCCATCCTGTTTCTGTTTGCCACCAATGATCAATAACAGGAACTTTTAATTTTTTTTCAGCCCACAAAATAGTGTCTGGATCTGACCTTTCACCTGCAAGAAACAACGATTTTAAACATGAAATATCATACTTTTGCAGATATTCCCCTTCAGGATCTTCCCGTTTAATCGCACGAAAAGCAGTAGGAGCTGTAAACAAAGCCTTCACCTTATGATCAGAAATAACCCTGAAAAATGCTCCTGGATCAGGCGTACCCACTGGTTTACCTTCATACATAACAGAAGTACAGCCTTTAAACAGAGGTGCATAAACAATATAGGAATGACCCACAACCCATCCTATATCAGATGCAGCCCAAAAAACATCTTTTCTGTCCATATTATAAATTGCCTTCATTGACCATTTTAAGGCAACTAAATGTCCGCCATTATCACGAACGACTCCTTTTGGCTGGCCTGTAGTACCTGAAGTATAAAGAATATACAAAGGATCTTCAGCCAAAACCTCAACACATTTTTTAGGTTTTGCACAGGCCATTGCTTCATTCCAGTCAATATCCCTATCCGAAACCATACAGGCTTTTTCCTGAGGTCTTTGAAAAACAATGCATTTTTCCGGTTTAAATTTTGACATTTCTATAGCAGAATCAAGAAGAGGTTTATATTTTACTATTTTTGTAACTTCAATACCACAGGATGCTGCTACAATTATTTTTGGTTTTGCGTCATCAATTCTTGTAGCCAGTTCATTTGCTGCAAAGCCTCCAAAAACAACTGAATGCACAGCCCCTATTCTTGCACAAGCAAGCATGGCAATAGCTGCCTGTGGTATCATGGGCATATAAATTATTACACGATCACCTTTTTTCACACCATTTTTATCAAGAACACCTGCAAACAGAGCTACTTCATCACGAAGCTCTAAATATGTATATTTTTTTACTGTATTAGTTACGGGACTGTCATAGATTAAAGCAGTGTGATCTTTTAAACCATTTTCAACATGATAATCAAGAGCATTATAGCATGTATTTAGAATACCTCCTTTAAACCATTTGTAAAATGGTTTGTTTGAATCATCTAAAACACTATCCCAGTTTTTGTACCAATGACACTCTTTAGCATGTTCTGCCCAAAATTTATCAGGATCCTTAATGGACAATTCGTACAAATCTGTATAGTTGTTCTTTTCCATCAACTGCCTCCCATTCATAGAAATATTATTATTTCAAAAAAACAGATCCTATTACGATACCCCCTCTACAAACATCTATACTCCATTTTGCTGATTTTAAACCAGAAAGCTTACCAGAAATTAACTTTGAAATATTTATTTTTTTATTTAACAATACAGGATATTTAAAATTTTCAGGTCCACTTACAAATAGTTGTATGCCTGAATTATCGTTAATATTAGTCTTTATATCACAAATAATTATATCGCAATTATTATCTGCTTCTATAAAATCACCGGTTTGATAACAAATCTTATGAAGATCTGCACCCTTTTGTACAACCATATATTTTAACACCGGATCTTTAATCTCAATTATAAGATGTGCAATAGTTTTTTTATTATAATTCACTAATATTTGAAATTTTTTACCTTGATTATTTAAAGAAAACCTTTGTATCAAATCTGTTGCTGTATTAATAATATAGCCTCGATCTTCTCCTGTATTATGTGCATAATCACCAACAAAACCTTTAAAATTTACCTCAAGGTCTGAAGAATCATATAAACCGGAAAACACATTTTCTATCAAAAAAGTATCTCCTTTAACTATTTGCAATGTTGAGTTATTTTTAACAATTTTTTCAAACCCATTCACCTTTATTTTAAAAAAAACATGCTTTGCACCAGGATGAGGACTATTTGAAATCAAAACACTATTGTATACATCTTTTTTAACATCAGCTGTTGTTATATATATTTTTCCACATGGATAGTAATCCTTCTTAATTACAACTCTTGTATCTTTTATAATATTAATTTTTTTCTTAAAATCATTTATTCCCCCAGCATTTACAATATCAACACTAAGACCTCTCTCATAATTTGCTTCAACATGAGAAATAAAAATGGAATCTCCCTTTTTTACTGAGATTGTCTGCCTGTCAAAAACAAGCATCGGCAGAGAATCATTCACAGACACAACAATATAAAAAAGTTTCGGGGGCTCAAGATAAATACCCGGACTTGAAGGAACTATATCTAACAT
>DAOWNP010000279.1 GCA_030642545.1 Desulfobacteraceae bacterium
ACAGTTTAGTGAGTTTATTTATGAAGAATGTGGTATTAAGCTTTCTTTTGTTAAAAAGACCATGCTAACTGTCAGGCTTTTTAAACGATTGCGTGCTCTTGATATGAAGTCGTTTGATCAATATTATGACTATGTACATGACTCTAAAAACCGCCATAGTGAACTGGTACAAATGATTGATGTTGTCAGTACAAACAAAACAGATTTTTTTCGTGAGCCAGCACATTTTGTTTTTTTACAACAACAGGTATTGCCGAAATTTGCATGTTTAAAAAACAATGCTTACCGCAGGAAGCTGAATATATGGAGTGCAGGCTGTTCCAGCGGTGAAGAACCTTATACACTTGCTATGGTACTATCGGAATTTTTTACCAGGTCCTTTGACAATTTTTCTATTCTTGCAACTGATATTTCTACGAGAGTGCTGGAAAAGGCTAAAAAAGCGATTTATTCAACACAAATAGTTGAACCTGTCCCAGATCTTATGAAAAAAAAATATCTTATGCGTGGTATTGGATTACAAAAAGATTTTTGCAGGGTTGTACCTGAATTGCGAAGCAGAATAAGTTTTCAAAGGCTTAATTTTATGGAAAAAAGTTTTAAGATAAAAACATCTATGGATATTATATTTTGTCGGAATGTAATTATCTATTTTGATCAACAGACTCAAAAAAGATTGTTTAAGAAGCTTTATGATCAGCTTATACCAGGAGGGTATCTTTTTATAGGACATTCAGAATCACTTCATGGAATTAATAATGATTTTTATCTTGTTGGGTCCACTATATACAGGAAACCGGAATAAAAATTCAGGAGAAATTTTCATTCCGTAAAAGCCTGTGCAGTATGTGGAATAAAGATTCTAATCAATAATACAATGAAATTATTTATTGGGTAATAAATATGACAAATAAAATAAAAGTATTAATTGTAGATGATTCAGCTGTTGTGCGCCAAACTTTGGGAGAAATTTTAAGTTCTGATCCAGATATTGAAATAATGGCAACAGCAGCAGATCCTTTTATTGCAGCTGAAAGAATAAAAAAAGAGATTCCTGATGTAATAACACTTGATGTTGAAATGCCAAGAATGGATGGACTTACCTTTTTGAATAAGATTATGGCCCAGCATCCTATACCGGTGGTGATGTGCTCTAGTCTTACGGAGAAAGGATGCGAAACTACTTTAAAGGCATTGGAATATGGGGCAGTAGATATAATTACAAAGCCAAAGATGGAGATTAAAAAATTTTTAACTGAATCAAAAATAAGAATTTGCGATTCAGTTAAAGCAGCGGCTCAGGCTCGTGTAAAAAGAATTTCTGCTGCAGCAAGGAAAAAGCCAATAGGCAAACTTACTGCAGATGCTGTTCTTCCTCCGTTAACTAACAGAGCAATGATTGCAACTACTGAAAAAGTAGTTATAGCAGGTGCATCCACAGGGGGAACAGAAGCTTTGCGGATATTTCTTGAAAGTTTTCCGTTAAATTGTCCTGGTATTGTAATTGTTCAACACATGCCGGAGCACTTCACAAGGGCTTTTGCCAGACGGCTTGATGGTATTTGCCAGATTAATGTAAAAGAGGCAGAAGATGGAGACAGTGTACTTAAAGGGCAGGCTTTGATAGCACCTGGAAACAGGCATATTATGCTGCAAAGAAGCGGGGCAAGATATTATGTTCAGATAAAAGATGGACCTTTGGTTTGCAGGCACAGACCTTCAGTAGACGTTCTTTTTCGTTCAGCTGCGAGATATGCAGGAAAAAATGCTGTAGGTGTTATTATGACAGGAATGGGTGATGATGGAGCAAGAGGAATGCTGGAAATGAAACAGGCAGGATCTGAAACTATTGCTCAGGATGAAAAGAGCTGTATAGTATTTGGTATGCCGCAGGAAGCAATAAAGAGAGGTGCTGTAGATACTGTCCTTCCTCTGGAAATCATAGCTGAAAATGTTTTAAAAAGGTGTTGTTAAGAAATGGAAACAAAACCTTTTCCCAAAAACAAAGATTTGCGTGAAATAAAATTAAAAAAGAGAGAAAAAAGAGCATGGGATTTAAAGAAAATATCTTAAAAAAAATCAAAATAGATAAACTTGCAAAAAATATAATAAAATCAATAAAATATTCAAATGATAAAAATAAAACAGATAAAGTTGCCATGGAAGAGTTGTTAAAATTCAGCTCTTTTTCGCATCTTTTAAAACGAGACCTTACATTATATGTTTTAGAAGATAAAGTGCTTGTTCTCGATAATGAGCTTGCAATATACAAAACAGATACTGATGATGTTGCTTTAAGAAAAAGTCCTACAGTAAAAGAGATGGTGAATTTTAAAAATATTAAAAAGATATTAAATGACAAAGATGTTATTTTTTTAAAAAGGATAAAGTCAGTAGAGTTTGTTCAAAACCAGTGCAAAAGTATTCTTGATTTTTCTTATACTGATAAAGATATAAAAAATATAGAGTACGATGCCTCTTTGTTTCTTGACTTGGATGAGCCGGAAAAAGTTATAGAACATATTGAAATTTTTGCAGATATTTTATGCTATGATTTTATTATTGATTTTTTGCCTGTAGAAAATCATGTGGTTTTTTGTAAAATTGTAGAAAAAACTTCTGATAAAAAGTTTGTATATCCTGTTATTATTTATGATTCATTTAGAAACAATTTGAAACTTATAGATAAAAAAATCAATATATCAGATAAAGAAGATGTGAATTTAATACTATCAGTAGTAAAAGACAGGGAAAAAGCTGATTTTTATCAAAAAGAGGTGTTTAATTTTCTAAAAAATAAAGTCTTATCAAAATCATAATAAAATAAGGAGAAAGATATGAAAAAAACGACAGGTTTTATTGTTTTTTTGGCAGCAGTATTTTTTTACTGTAATTATGCAGATGCTATTGGAATTGAAGCTGCTGTTGGGGGGCAGTTCTTGTCTCCTTCAGGTTTTTTTTCTTATAAAGGAATAAGTGAATTAGATAATTTTGATGTTGAGAATGACTTGAAATATGATGATGAAGCTAATGTATATGCAAGAGTAAAAATAGATATGCCTCTTGTGCTGCCTAATATCTATATTATGGCAACTCCTGTTGAATTTGAAGCAACAGGTATAAAAGACATGGATTTTAAATTTGGTGATATAGAGTTTAATGGAAACCAGGAGTTTTATTCAAAACTGAATTTGAACCAATATGATATTGCTTTATATTATTCTATTCCCTTTTTAGGTCTTGCCACATTAAACAAGATAAATATTGATCTTGGAATAAATGTAAAAATTATTGATTTTAAGGCTGAAATACTACAGGAAACTGCAAGTCTATATGAATCAGAAGATGCCATACTGCCTGTGCCTATGGTTTATGTAGCAGTTGCTGTGGGACCTGTAAAAAATATATCTATTGATATGGAATTAAGAGGAATAAGCTATGGAGGTGATAGTTGTTATAGTATTATAGGCAGAATAAAATATGAATTTCCTGGTCCTTTTTTTGTAGCAGGAGGATATCGTTATGATGAAATTAATATTGATGAAGATGATGTAGATATAGATCTGAAATTGCAGGGAGCTTTTTTTGAAACAGGAGTATCTTTTTAAATTTTTATCCATTTGAACCAAGTAGTGTCCGGTTAGGAAATTGCAAAATAGATAAAATAGATAAAATAGATAAAATAGATAAAATAGATAAAATAGATAAAATA
>DAOWNP010000248.1 GCA_030642545.1 Desulfobacteraceae bacterium
ATTTCAGCAGCTAAAAATGATTTGCTGCGAAATATAAGAAAAACAAATTTAATTGTCGGGCTTCTTTCAATGTTTGCAATGTTGGGGCTGACTTTGCTTTTTTTGATTATTTTGTACAAAGAAAAAAAAGCTGCACTTATTCAAACGAAAATGCAAGAGCAGTTACAGGCATATGCCAATAATCTGGAAAAAATGGTGGAAGAAAGAACTAAAGAGCTCAAGGAAAAAGATGGTCAGCTTATTCAATCAAGTAAACTCGCATCTTTGGGTGAAATGGCCGCAGGAATTGCCCATGAAATAAACCAGCCTCTGAATATAATCAGGATAACAACTACAGGCATGCTCCGCTTTTTTAAAAAAGGAAAGACTTTGTCGAATGAAATGCTGCAGAAAGAATTGATAGCCATTAATAACCAAATTGAAAGAATGAATAAAATCATAAATCATCTTCGCTCATTTTCCAGAAAATCCAGTGAAATTATCATGGAAGATGTTGATATTAATATTCCTTTAAAAGATTCTCTTGATTTTGTCAAAGAGCAGTTAAGAATGCATGAAATAAAAATAATAATTGATCTTGCAGACTCTTTGCCCAAAGTCATGGCAGATGCCAACAAGATTGAACAGGTTTTTTTAAATATCTTCAATAATGCCAGAGATGCCATGGATGCAGAGGGTACAAAAGCAACTAAAAAGCATGAAAAGTTGTTAAAGATTCGTTCCTTTAGCAGGGGTGATCAGGTTTTTGTGACAATATCTGATACAGGAGGAGGAATACCCAAAGATATTAGAGGAAAAATTTTTGAACCTTTTTTTACAACTAAGGAAGTTGGAAAAGGCACTGGTCTGGGAATGAGCATCAGTTTTAACATTATTAAAGATTTTAAGGGAAGCCTTGATTTTGAAGTAGAAGAAGGGATTGGTACTACTTTTAAGGTGGCATTACCGTTTTTTTGACACTTTTATATGAAAATGATGAATTATGAATGGTAAATTATGAATTAAGGAATTCTACTAATTTATAATTTACCAGCAAATATTATTTCATTTTCATGTTTTGTTGTGCCTGTCAGGGCATGGGCGTTATAGAAAAAACAGTTTTAAACAGGAAAAAAAAACCACCTCAGGAATTTTTTTCCTTTAAAATATATTATAAAATTATATATATTAATAAAATCTCACCTACACTCTATCTATTTAACTTATTGTAATTAAAGATGAAAATATTAAGAATAAAACTTTTTCATAAAAAATTTTACATCAATTTTTAAAATGGCATTCTTATTGCCTATTATTAAAATAAACTTATGAAAAGGAGATTTAATTACAATGATACTTGAAATGACACGCCCCGTACAAGGAGGGTTAAGACAAAATTTAAAACTTGAACTTATTTCAAACAATCTGGCAAATGCTAATTCAACAGGATATAAAAAAGATCTTTTATCGTTTGATAATATGTTTAAATCTCAGCTCACAACAGATTATAGTCAGGGAGATATAAAAACTTCAGGCAACAAGCTTGATATTGCTCTGCACGGGGATGGCTTTTTTAAAATTCAATCAGACAACAAAGTTTATTATACGAGATGTGGAGAATTCAGTTTAAATAATAATTCTATTCTTTCAACTGCTGATGGCAAACCTGTCCTTGGCGAAAACGGTCCTGTTACTATAGATGGCACTGATATTCAGATAAACAATGACGGAGAAATTATAGTAGATAGTCAATTAATTGACAAGTTAGATATAGTAACTTTTTTCGATAAAAGTAATCTTAAGAAAATTGGAGCATCTCTTTTTGATTATACAGGAAATCCAAATGATGAAATTATTCCTGAAAATATTTTTGTAAAACAGGGACATCTTGAGAGTCCAAACGTTTCTGTGGTTACTGAAATGACAAAAATGATAAAAACACATAGAATGTTTGAAACTTATCAAAAAATGATTCAAACAATTGATGAAATAAATGGTCAGGTTATTAGTGAAATGGGTAAAGCATAAACAGGGAGAGAAATTTATGATTAGATCATTATGGACAGCAGCTTCAGGCATGGCTGCTCAACAAATGCAGGTTGATGTTGTTGCAAATAATTTGGCAAACACAAATACAACCGGATTTAAAAAGAGCAGAGCAAATTTTCAGGATTTAATGTATCAGACTCTTCAGGTAGCAGGGGCTACAACACCTGGTGGAGGGCAGATTCCTTCGGGTATTCAGGTGGGTATGGGAACAAAACCTGCCGGAGTTCAGAAAATATTTACTCAGGGAGATTTTGTTCAAACTGGAAATGATCTTGATATAGCTATAGAAGGTGACGGCTTTTTTCAAGTAATTAGCGGAGCTGATGGAGAAGAACTCTATACAAGAGCCGGTAATTTTACTTTAGATAGTGAAGGTTATATAACAACACCAGCAGGAGACCGACTTCAACCTGAAATTGCACTTCCTGTTGAAACCGTTTTAATTACAATTCAGTCAGATGGTCAGCTTACTGCATATGGTCAGGGAGATACAGAACTTCTCAGTGAGCAGATTAACACCTATATTTTTATAAATCCAGGAGGACTTTTTGCAATGGGAAGAAATCTTTTAAGACCTACCGAAGGCTCAGGCGATGCAATCGAAGGTATTCCTGGAACAGAAGGTTATGGCACTCTTTCAAATGGTTTTCTTGAACTTTCCAATGTAAGTGTTGTAGATGAAATGGTTGCTATGATAACAGGTCAGCGTGCTTATGAAGCAAGCTCTAAAGCGGTTCAAACAGCTGACAGTATGCTTGGAATTGCAAATAACATGAAGAGATAAAATTATGAATGTCTTATTAAACATAAAAAAAATAAAAAAGCAGAGGTTTTTTGTTCATATCTATCCTAAATATGATTCTTGTTTATTTTTATTTATAACTTTTATATCTGTTTTCTATTTTTTGACAAATTATGCTTATTCTCAAATTTTATTAAAAGAAAATCCGGCAGTTACAATTAAAGTAAAAAAAGAGATAAATATTAAAGGCGATATTCTATTATTAAATGATATAGCTGATATTGAATGCAGGGACAATATTTTAAGAAAAAGGTTAGAAAAAATAAAAATTGTAACTTCACCTTCTCCAGGTAAACAAAAAACAATAAACCCAAAACAGATCACAACTATTTTGGCCAAAAACAAGCTTTTAAAAGAAAATACAAAAATAATTTCACCTGAGATTATCCTGATTACCCGAATGTACCAGAAAGTAAAAGAAAAACAGATAAAAAAGCTGATTGTAAATTATCTTAAATCTGTTTTATACGGGAAAGAGTTTGAGATAAGTAGATTTAAAATAAGAAGACAAAAAAAAATTGCCCTGGGCTCCTTAGAATTTGAAATAATTAATAACAGATCAAAAAATATCCGGTTTTATAAAAATTTAAGTTTCATAATTTCAGTAAAAACAGATGGCAAATATGCAGCAAGAATTCCTGTCTCTTGTAAGCTAAAAATATATGAAGATATTGTTTATACTGCACAATACTATCCTCGTGGTACTATTTTAAAAAAAGAGGATCTTTGTATAAAGAAAGCAGATATTTTAAAAGTACCAAAAGATGTTATCCGATCTATTAACTATCCAGTAGGAAAACAACTCAAAAGAAGTGTGAAAAAAGGTACTGTTTTAAGAAGAAGTGCAATAAAAGAGGCTCCGTTAGTTAAAAAAGGTAATACAGTTAAACTTGTGGCTGAACAAGGTATTTTATCAGTTACTACATATGGCAAAGCAAAAAATGATGCGGTTTTTGGCGAGATGGTAAAAGTGGAAAATTTAAAGTCAAAAAAAATTGTTACGGGGGTAGTTATGGATGCATTTACTGTTAATGTATTATTTTAAACATTCTGGTGCTGTATATGCTGTGTTGACTGGCACTGGAAGTACAAAAGGGTACGTCTGTCGTGCCAGTCGCCTTGCATATACAGCACCAGAAAAATGCTTATATCAGAGTCATATGATGCTGTATATGCTGTGTTAACTGGCACTGGAAGTACAAAAGGGTACGTCTATCATGCCAGTCGCCTTGCATATACAGCACCCAAAAAATGCTTATATCAGAGTTATATAGTGCTGCATATGCTGTGTTGACTGGCACTGGAAGTACAAAGGGGTACGTCTGTCGTGCCAGTCGCTTTGCATATACAGCACCAGAAAAATGCTTATATCAGAGTCATATGATGCTGTACATGTTGTGTTGACCGGCAC
>DAOWNP010000127.1 GCA_030642545.1 Desulfobacteraceae bacterium
TAACCACTGAATCATAAAGTAAATGCAACAATCTATTTCAGAAATCAAATCGGTTTATAGAGAGGAAACTCATTATGCCTGGCCTGTAAAAAATTTAACCCATCCACCTCTATGCGATTTATTTATTTTCTCATTCTCAGATAGCGGTGCATGGATGTATCCTGCCTGGATATGTTTTATTCAATAGTGTCCGGTTAGAATTTTGCATTAGGGAAGTTTATTTGTTTTTGTAGCGTATTGAATAAATCTCGTAGAATTTCTTAGTGCAGCGTAGCCAAAAAATTGCGATTGTTTGAGCGAGGCACGAGCGAGTTTCGCAATTTTGGTGAAGCAAACTTAGAAATTCAAGAAATTTATTCTAAAATAGCGGGAAAAACAATTAAACTTTCCGTATTTTGTTTCTTGTAATTTCCTAATCGGACACTACTGAAAAAAATGACAAATTCAAAAAAAAATTCAGACCAGATTTTGAATTACGATTTATGTGTCAGGGTAGAGAAGCTAACCATTCGTTTTATAGGATTATTGATTAATAAAATTGAATCTGGTTTAGATATTTATGCAAAATTAAGATTTGATTCTACTACCATTTATTTATTGTAATAATCCAGATATGATCCCCATTTTCAATTTTAGATTTAATATTCTTTTTATGGGAGTATCTATCTTCTCTTTTTCTGATTGTTCTGATAATTTTTTCAATTCATCAAAGGCTGTTTTTATATTAGGACCTTTGTGACAGATTAGAACGATATCTATTTCAGCATCAAAGATATTAGAAATAGATTTTTTAAGCGTATAATTTTTTTTAACAGATCCCATGTCAAGATCATCAGTAAGTACCAAACCATCATAACCCATTTCATCTCTTAAAATTTTTTTTGCTATTTTAAAAGAGAGGCTTGCGGGAAAGTTTTGGTCAAGCCTGGTGTAGAGAATATGGGAGAGCATTATACCGCATACTTTGTTTTTTATAGCTTTTTTAAAAGGTATAAAATCACTTGCTTCTAATGTTTTAAAATCTGTATCAATATAAGGCATTGATATGTGAGAATCTAATATTGTTCTACCTATACCTGGAAAGTGTTTTGCTACAGCAATAATATTATTTTTTTGAAAACAGTCTATAACTGTGCTGCCTAATATAGCAGTAACAGCAGGATCATTTCCAAAAACTCTGCCATCCATTATACTTTTAAAATTATTGGGTGGAACATCAAGAACAGGGGACATATTCATATTAACCCCTATTTCTGTTAACTCTTTTGCTGTTGTTACTGCAAAATCTTTTGCCTGATCTATGGTTTTTATATAAGGATTTCCGGGAAATATTGAAAAAGGTTTTTTTAATCTTGCGACTTCTCCGCCTTCCTGATCAATAGCAATAAAAAGAGGCAGCTGCTTTTTTTCTTTTGCAAACTCCTGAATAGCAAAACATAATTTTTTTATTTGAGAAGGATTTTCAATGTTTCTTGAAAAGAGTATAATACCGCCTACACAAAGAGTGCCAATGAGAAATTTAAGGTCTTCATTAAAGCAGGTACCGTCAAATCCAGCCATAAGACGCTGACCTGCTTTTTGATGAAGAGAAAGTTGATTTTCCATAAATTAGATATCTAAAGAGGTTACTTCAAGAGCGTTTTTTTGAATAAAATTTCTTCTCGGTTCTACAATATCTCCCATTAAAAGAGAAAAAATTTCATCTGTTTCTACACTATCTTTAACTTTTACAGCAAGCAGGGTTCTTTTATCCGGGTTCATGGTTGTTTTCCAGAGTTGGTCAGGATTCATTTCACCAAGACCTTTGTATCTTTGGATATATATTCCTTTTTTACCTTCTTTAATAAAAAAGTCAAAAAGACTTTTTTTATCAGAAAATTGCTTGCGGTCATTATCATTATTTTTATCAATTAGAGTAAAGGGACCGTTTCCAAAAGAAGATATCTCTTTATCAAGAGTTAAAACCTGCTGGTAGCTTTTAGAATGAACAAATCCTCTTCCTATTTTTGTATGTTGTGTTTGTACTCTTTGTGGAATGATAAATAAATTTTCATCTACTTCTTTTGTCTCTAATTTTACATTTATTTCAAAAACATTTCTTTCTTCATTCCAGAACGGGTCAGTAACAGCTATATTTTTTGATTCAAGAGTAGTTTTAAGAGATTTTATTTTTTCGTAATCTTTTAAAAACTCTTTGGATTCAACTCCGGCATTAACCATAGCAAGTATAATATCAGGTTCAATTTTTTGTCTTTTGTATTGATCAAGAAGAGAAAAATAATCCTGAAGATTATTCATAAACTCGTATAATTTATTCTCAGAGATAACTGTTTTTTCGTCATTTAACATTAATTTTTTTTGATGACAGATTTTTTTTAATAACTGATCGTTTAAAGTTTGCTCATCTTTAAAATATTTTTCGTTTTTACCTTTTCCAAATTTAAATAGAGGTGGTTGGGCTATGTATAAAAACCCGTTATTAATAAGCTCAGGCATTTGTCTGTAAAAAAAAGTTAACAGCAGTGTTCTTATGTGTGATCCATCAACATCAGCATCAGTCATTATTATAATTTTATGATATCTTAATTTTTCAATATCATATTCTTCACTGCCTATTCCGGTTCCAAGAGCTGTAATAATATTTTTAATCTCTTCACTTTTTAAAACTTTGTCAAAACGAGCTTTTTCAACATTTAAAATTTTACCTTTTAAAGGAAGAATTGCCTGAAATTTTCTGTCTCTTCCTTGTTTTGCAGATCCTCCTGCAGAATCGCCCTCAACAAGAAACAACTCTCTTGCAGCAGGATCAGAATTCTGACAATCTGCAAGTTTTCCAGGAAGAGTAGAATCTATGAGAGCACCTTTGTTTCTCGCAAGGTCTCTTGCTCTTTTAGCTGCATCTCTTGCTCTTGCAGCTTCAACAGCTTTTTCTATAATTTTTTTTGCTGTTTGTGGGTTTTCTTCTAAAAAAGCACCAAGCTTTTCATTAACTAAAGACTCAACAAGTCCCTTAACCTCACTGTTACCTAATTTGGTTTTTGTTTGTCCTTCAAATTGAGGGGTCATAAGCTTGACACTTATTATTGCAGCAAGCCCCTCTCTTATATCATCTCCGCTTATTTTTGCCTGGAGGTTTTTGGGAAGATTTCCATTTGATAAGTATTGATTTATTGTTCTTGTAAGGGCAGCTTTAAAACCTATAAGATGAAAACCACCTTCTACTGTATTTATATTATTAGCAAAAGAAAATAATTTTTCACTGTAAGTGTTGTTGTATTGAATCGCAACTTCTATCTGAACATCATTTTTAGTACCATGAATCAGTATTGGCTTGTGCAGTACCGTATTTCTTTTATTAAGATACTCAACATAGGATAAAAGTCCTCCTTCATAAAGAAACTGATTTTTTTCATCGGATCTTTCATCTTCTACGGTTATTTTTATCCCTTTATTTAAAAAAGCAAGCTCTCTTAATCTGCGGACTAAAATATCAAAAATAAAGTCATCTGAATTCATTATACTTGTGTCTGGTTTAAAATGAATCAGGGTTCCGGTCTCGGTAGTTTCTCCTTTTTCTATAAGTTCACTTGTTTTTACACCTTTTACATAACTTTGATAATAAATATGACCATTGGTGTAAATCGTAGCTTCAAGAGATATAGAAAGAGCATTTACAACAGAAATTCCAACACCGTGAAGTCCGCCTGAAACTTTATAGGAATCATTGTCAAATTTACCTCCTGCATGAAGTTTGGTTAATACAACTTCCAAAGCAGGAATATTTTCTTTTGGATGTATTCCAACAGGAATTCCTCTGCCGTTATCTTTTACACTTACGCTGTTATCTGTATGAATTGTAACATCTATTTGATTGCAAAAACCTGCCATGGCTTCATCAATACTGTTATCTACAACTTCGTAAACAAGGTGATGAAGTCCTTCAATATCCACATTTCCTATATACATGGAAGGTCTTAACCTGACAGGTTCTAATCCTTCCAGTACATTTATACTTTGTTCGTTGTATATATTCTTATCATTCATAATACATTGGCATAATTAAACTTATATAGTTAAGATCTTTTTCTCCCTGAATCAGACAGGGACCCTTGTATCCTGACAAGCTTAATAAGATCAAGTCACTTTCTATGGTATTTAGTATATCAATAAAAAATTTTGGATTAAATGTTATTTCCTGTTCAATATCATCATATTCAATCTCCATATCTTCTTTGGATTCTCCAAGCTCAGGATTAGTAGTAATTATTTCAAGTCTGTTTTTCGTAAATTTAAAAACAACGCTTTTATATTCTTCAGTTGAAAATATAGACATTCTTTTAAGCATTTGTATGAAAGGTCGTTTTTCAAGAGATACAGTCTGGTTTTCTTCAACACCCAATAAAGAGCTGTAATCAGGCATTTTCCCTTCAAAAAGCTTAATAAGCATGGTTTCATTGTCAAGATTTAAAACAAAATGTTTTGGAGTAAAACCAAATTTTATATCAACATCCTTGTCTATAAATTTTCTTGCCTGAAAAAGACCTTCTTTAGAAACAATCGTATTTTCATCTATATCAACAAGCATATCAGAATGATCTTTTTCATAAATATAATCAGTTTTAGTAAGACGGTTTGTATCTGTTGAAACCATTCTTAAAACATTTTTATCTTTAATGCTTTCAATCAATACACCAAGAACAAAAGGTCTGTCTTCTTCTTTTTCAAAACCAATAAGCAATACTCTGTCAAGCATTGTTTTTAATTCATCCGATTTAATGATAGAATAATTAACTTTGTCTATTTCAGGTGTTTTTGGATAGTCATCAGGATCCATTCCAACGATATGATACATAACATTGTTATTACCAATTTCAACCCACTGCTTTTCAATGTTGTTAAACAGAATATCAGAATCAGGAAACTCTTTAACAATCTCAAATAATTTAATTGCGTTAATGGCTATTTTCCCAGGTGTTTCTACTTCTGCAGGGAAAAAACCTTCAACCGATGTTTTTAAATCAGTTGCAGTAATTTTAATTTTAGTATCTTCAGCTTGAATAAGAACTGTTTGTGTAATTGCAAGGTTTGTTCGTCCCCCTGTAATACCTAAAATTTTTGGAAGGAAATTTTGAATATCCTTTTTCTCTATTGTAAATTTCATATTTATTAAATATATCTAAAATTTCTGGTTATAAAAAAAAGAATTAAATTTAACTGGTATTTTACATATGCTGTTAAAATATATTATGAGCAAAGTTAGATGCAGTATTAAATTTAAATATTTAAATTTGTATTATAAATAGTTGATTTGCTGAAAAATATCAACAAAAATATAAATTACATAAAAATAAAAAAACAGTTTGGAGGTGTTTTAGGATGTCTAATGTTTGCAAGCTTATTTGTGAAGCTCCTCTTTTGATAAATATCCAGAACAATCCTTATTCGGTTGTTATGAGAATGCCAGGCAATGAAGTTTTTCATGCAGCCGGGTTTTGCCTGTCGGAGAGAATAGTTGATACACCTGAAGATATTATTGATTTGTATTATAATAACAATTTTCCTGAAAAAGGAATCAATGTATTATTAAATAAAAAAAGATATGAAAAAATATTGCCCATGATAGACAAAAAAAGACCTGTTGTTCAATCTGATTACGGTGTATGTGCAAGAGTGATGGCTGATAAAGTTTGTGAAAGAACAGCTTTTTTAAATAAAAAGATTGATATGGATAAAGTGCTGTATTGTGTAAATCATCTTTCAGATCATCAGCCGATAAGATCTATGACCAAAGCAGCTCATGCAGCTGCAGCTATTGATTCAAATTATAATTTTATCTCGGTATTTGAGGATGTTGGACGTCATAATGCCCTTGATAAGGTAATAGGAAAAGCTTTTTTAGAAAATAGACTTAAAGATATATTTTTCCTGGTTTTATCTTCCAGAATTAGTTATGAACTGGTGCAAAAAGCTGTAAGAGCAGGGATAAGCAGCATATGTGCTGTTTCAAAACCTACAGATCTTGCTGTCGAAATTGCAAAAAGGCTGAATATGACTCTTGCCTGTTTATCAAAAAAATCTGGCATGGATGTGTTTTCAGGAGAGGATTCCTGATAAAATAATAGCTACCTGTTTGTGGAAGCTACTTCGTCCTCGTTTCCAAGTTTTACAAAGTGTCTTTATTAAACTCTTTTAAATATCTGTTTTTAAAACGAAGGATAATTCGTTTTGTAATTCTTACGGAAACTGAACTTAGAACAAAAACACTTAATATTATAATAGTTACAGGCACCCATATATAATTGATGTATATAGTGTTATTTAATGCAATCGAAACTCCAACCAGGGAAAATCCAATAACAAAGATTGTAAAAATTATTATTATATAACATAACAAATTTGCATCGTACCATGGAATTATTACTTTTTTTGCCTGACCGAACTTCTGTTTATGACCCATTTTTTATGCCTTTTATTTATTTTTAATCTTGACAAACAGTATGTGTAATTTTTTCATATATTTATATTCAATATTTAAATATATCAACATATGCGATAAAATTACTTGACATATACAACATGTTGTATATAATTCATTTAAACACCATGCAATCTTTCTTCTTTAGTTTGAATGTTTTGATACTTCTTGATGTACAAACTTTTCAAAGATTTTACAGGTTTTAAAAAAATTTTATTTTGTAAAACCTATAATATTTTAGCAGATGATTTTTGGCAAGATTTGTAATATATTTTATGTATTATCTGCATATAGTCAGATAATTTTTTAGGTTATTTGTGGGATTAATTATAATACTGACCATTTAGATATCAAAGCAAAATGAAGTTGCGACTGATTTATAGAAGCAATCCAAATGGCAGACTATAATATTTGGCCATTAAATGTCAAAGCTAAAAGCTATTGTCGACAGACTGTTACGGAATGAAAATTTCTTTCAAGTTCAAGGCGAAAAATCAATTTAACCACAGGCATACCTCGTTGTATTCCGAGGATTAAA
>DAOWNP010000069.1 GCA_030642545.1 Desulfobacteraceae bacterium
GAATCATCAGCAAGAGCCGGATATCCCAGAACACTTGCTGTAAAAGATGCTTTTTTATATGCATTGTCATCAAATGTATTTCCGTCTTCTATAACGTTAGGAATGGGTCCGAAATCATCAAGAGTTTTTATCAGTACAGGAAAATCTTTTAAAAGATTTTTTATCTCTCTTTTTTTACCTTTGTTGGTTGTGGCTAAAACAATAGTAGTAAGTTGTTTCATAAAAAATAAACCTTAAATATTATTGTAAATCTATCAAAAAAACAAATAAACATAAGCTGTCTTAACAGATACTCCTTATGTTTGAGAAAAATTTTTGGAGTTGTAAATTGCAAACAAAAACTGCTTAATTTAAAAAAAGTGTAGATATTTATTTTACAATAGTCAATAATAATTAGAAACATGGATGAAATAACTTCCTTAACATTGTTATCTTATCTGTTTTTTGGAATTTAAAAAAAAAGAGAAAAAAATTGCTGATATTAAACAAACAAACTTTCAAAATAGTTGTCTTGTCAATAGCTATCTTATCAATAGTTAATTTTATGTCAGGATGCAGCTGGAAGGCATCTCCTCCAAAAGAGATTAATAATCTATGTAAAATTTTTCACCAAAACAACAAATGGTATAAAAACAGTAAACAAGCATCAAATAGATGGGGTATCCCTATTCCTGTAATGATGGCTATAATGCATCAGGAATCAAGATTTATCTCTTCTGCCAAACCGCCAAGAACAAAATGCCTGTTTTTTTTCCCGGGTCCCAGACCTTCTTCAGCATTTGGCTATTCACAAGCACTTGACAGTACATGGCAACAATATATAAAGCACACGCAAAATCAAGGAGCAGACAGAGATGATTTTGATGATGCTATAGATTTTATCGGCTGGTATTGTAATTTGTCCAAAAGAAAATGTAAAATATCAAAAAATGATACATATAATCTATATTTAGCTTACCACGAGGGGCATGGTGGGTTTTTAAGAAAAACATATAACAGAAAGCCATGGCTTAAAAAAACTGCAAAAAAAGTGAAAGACCAGGCAAATCGTTATTCATATCAGCTTTCACAGTGCAGATATAAGCTTAATAAATCCAACAAATGTTTTTTATGGCCTTTTTAAAAAAAACTGTTTTTAATTTCCATATTATGGTACAAAATTCAGTTTTTCTGAATAAATATCATTTATACTGTTTTAAAAGACAGAAAAATAAAAATTGTTGATTACAGGATTAAATTGTGACTAAAGAAAAAGATATAATTAAAGAAATTTGTGAAAACTTATCAGCTTTTGCCATTGATCGAACTGATTTAAAATCAATACTCACTATGATTGAAAAAAAGCAAGATATAAATCTGGTTACTGTTGAATACGAACTTGCATTATTAAGAATAATCAGTGTTGGATGGAGTCTTTCTGTAAACCTTGAAAATCACCCTGAAAAAGATAAATTTGCTTTATGTTTCTGGGATTTGATCAGAAATCTTTCAAAAGATATTACAGACATTTCCTTTATGACATCAGGAGAAAATATTGATTATTTTAATATTGTAAAACAACGTTTTGAACAATACTTGAGTTCTTTGAATAAAAGCATGAAAAAATCAGATCCAGCATCAGCAATAGGTCCTGTTTTTGCTGAGATATGTAAAAAAAAAGACAACCCTTTTGTTATTATTTCAGGAGCAAGAATTTTTAATCTTGCTGTATCAAGTGTTAAAGAATATCTTGAGTTAGAAACAAAATGAAGAACCTGAAAAAAGTATTAAAAAAAGGTTAATGATGAATCAAGTTGATTATTATAAAATTTTAGAAATTAGTAATACTGCTTCTTTAAAAGAGATAAAAGAGGCTTATCGTAAACTTGCTTTTATGTATCACCCCGATAAAAATAAGAGTGATACAGCTATAGAAAAAATGAAAGAGGTAAACGATGCTTATGCTGTTCTTTCAAACCCTGATAAAAGAAATGAGTACGATTTATTAAAAAAACAATTTGGTTCAGAAGCTCACGGGAAGTTTTGTAATAATTATTCTCAGGAAGATCTTTTTAAAGGATCAGATATTAATCATATATTTGAAGAGATGGCAAAATCGTTTGGTTTCAGAGGTTTTGATGATGTATTTAAAAGCTTTTACGGTAAGAACTATAAAAGATTTGAATTCAATACAGCAAATTTTTCTGTCAAAGGTTCTCTATATTCAAATATATTTGATTTAAAAGATATTTTTTCAAATCAATTTTCTAAAACTGACTCAGGCAGTATTGGGAAAGTTAAAAAGTTTTTTTTAAATAATTTAACAGATAATACAGAAGGAAAAGAAGAAGATATTTTTGATATTATCCGCCTGAATGCAGATTTTGCAAAAACAGGCGGCCCATATGCTTATTTTTTTAAAAAAAAATCAAAAAAACTAATAATAAAAATTCCAAAAGGGATAAAAGAAGGGCAGTTTATCAGACTCTCTTCTATGGGGAAAAGCGGTAAACAAAACAAATTATCCGGAGATTTATATCTTAAAGTGGTATATAAAAACAAACTAACCAGTAAAATAAAAAAAATAGCAAAATCGCTGAATTTATTTAGAAATAAAACAAAATGAGAATCTATTGACACAAAACAACACGAATGTTATTTTTTTTATTAAATATTCCTTAGGTTTTGTTTGTTTAATTTATAAAAAAAGTTATTGATGTGGCAGAAATTATTTTATTTAAAAAAAAGCAAAGTTCAAAGAAAAACAGAGAAGATTTAAAAGAAAAAGATAATACTTTTATTGATTTTGTAGATTCTCTTTTTTATCTTCAGAGTTATTTGAAATGTGATAAGTGCGGAAAACCTTTATTTAATTCTAATCCTGGAATAACAAAAAAAACCTCAGCAAGTTTATATAATTTTTGCATTAACTGTTTTAACGATTATAATGATTATATTAATTATTTAAAAGGAGATTTAAAAGGTAAACAGACTTATCAAAACAGTGCATGGGTTAAATTATGGCAAAGCTGGATATCTTACAAAGGATCTGTTGATTCTTATATAAACTCCAAAGAATTTTTGGATACCATTCACAAAAAAACAGTTGTTTTGACTGATAATATGGAGGATTAAATGTTTGGCGGAATAAGTATTTGGGAGCTTTCAATAATACTTGTTATAGTTTTAATTGTTTTTGGTGCCGGAAAACTTCCTGAAATAGGATCTGGAATGGGTAAAGCAATAAAAAACTTTAAAAAAGCAACCACTGATGCAGAAAAAGATGAAGAAAAAGAGAAGAAAATCAAAGATACCGAATAATAATTTTCTTTATTTCATCCACGTTCCTAAACGGAAAAGAAAAAAATCTTTTCCGTTTATGTATAACTTTTCTAAACTAACTTTACTATTGCATTGGTAATAACATCAATATCTCTCTCTTTTACTCTTGCTTTACAAATAATATCTGTATCTGATTCTTTCCACATATGAACACAGATTGTCTCACCCGGCATAACCGGTTTTGAAAATCTTACCTGTATACTTTTAAATTTATAAGGATCATTGTCAGCAAAAGCTTCTATAACAGCACGTCCAACATTACCAAATGTGCAGAGACCATGAAGGATTGGTTTCTCAAAACCACCTAAAGCTGCAAATTCAGGATCAATATGCAGTGGGTTTTTATCTCCTGCAAGACGATATAAAATAGCCTGATGTGTCATTGTAGGATATTCGATTATTGCATCTGGTTCACGATTTGGTGCTTCAGGTCCTGGCTCAGGAGCCTTAGGATCGTCTGGTTTGCCAAACCCGCCTTCTCCTCTGATAAAAGCTGAAAAAGTATTTTTTATAAGAACATCACCTGTTTCAGCATCAGTTGTGTCAATATCAATAATAACTAAAGCACCTTTAACTTTATCATAAATCCCTGAAACCCTGCCTTTATTTTTAACTTTTGCTGTTAAAGGCAAAGGCGGTGCTACTATTTCTGTCTTTTGTTCTCCATGCAAAAGCATCATCAGGTTTATCTCAAATCCAGGAAGAGTAAAAAGATTTCCTATAGCTCCAAAAATTGGCATTACACCATAGGTTGGCATTGCTTTCATATTCTGATTTTCATATGTATACTGAAGAACTTTTTTAGGATCTGTCTGATCCTGATTAACACCAACACCAACACCCAATGCATAAAGAGCAAGAGCATCGTGATTCCATGAAAATTCTCCTCCATCTATTTCAGCACCTAACACTTTTTTTATATCAATCGTCATTAAAATTCTCCCTTTTGCATAATAATATGTGATTATTTTATGATAATGGTTAATACTTATAAAATATTTTTATAAAATAAACTTGCTTTCCTGTCAAATAGTGTTTGAATATTATTTAATAAATTGTTATTTTTCTCTAAATTTTTTAACTATTTACTATAAAATTATAAAAAAATTCTACTACACAATCTGCCTGCGAAAATAAATAAGGATAGTTATATGACAACTTTACCTGATGCAATACCTGATGCAATACCTGATGCAATACCTGATGCAATACCTGATGCAATACCTGATGCAATACCTGCTGCAACTTTAATATTATGTAAACAAAAATATAATAATTTTGAAATTTTCATGGTTTTAAGACACAAAAAAATGGAATTCGCCTCTAATGCATATGTTTTTCCGGGAGGAAAAGTGGATCTTTGCGATATGGATGAAGACGTCTATAATATATGTGAAGGTTATAACCCGTTAGACAGTAACAACCTGTTTTTAAAAGTTGCAGCCATACGCGAAACTTTTGAAGAAGCAGGAATATTAGTGGCAAGAAACAGAGGTGAAAAAGAGTTAATTGGTAAAAAACAGACAGATAACTTACAAAAATATCGTAAAATGTTAAACAACAACGAAATATCTATCGCTGAATTTGCTAAACAAGAGGATATTTTATTGGCCTGTGATCTTCTTATCCCTTTTGCACACTGGATTACTCCAGTTAACTTGCCAAAACGATTTAATACTCATTTTTTTATTGCAAAAGCTCCATTAGATCAAAATGCAAATCATGATGGCCAGGAATCGGTGAATTCTGTATGGATCTCACCAACAAGAATTCTAAAGGATGCTGAAAACCAAAGAAAATCTGTTTTATTTCCAACAAGAATGAATATATCAAAATTATCTAATTATAATTCAGTTAATAATGCTATTACAAAGATAAAACAGAGTAAAATAGTTACTGTTATGCCTGAGATAATAAATGAAGAAAAAGGAGTTTTTTTACATATCCCAAAAGAGGCAGGATATGGTATAACAAAAGAACAAATTTTTTTTTAGCATTTAAAAAAGTAGCAAAGAATAATTTTATCTACAAATTATTCTTTGCCAAAAAAACAATAACAAAACAAATCTATAAATCTGACAGTTTTACCCTTATTTTCTAATCTGAAATCTAACCTTCATACTTGCCAACTATAGTAAGACCACATACATTACTAAATGGAAAACCGCCAAGGTTATGGGTTAATCCATATTTTGGATCTTTTAGCTGTCTTTCACCTGCTCTTCCAAGAACTTGCAGATACATTTCATAAAGCATTCTAAGTCCTGATGCTCCTATTGGATGACCAAAACACTTTAATCCACCATCAATCTGGCATGGAATCTGACCATCTGCATTATAAAATCCATCCATAACATCTTTTATAGCACCACCCTTAGGTGAGATATGAATATCTTCCATGGTAACCAGTTCAGTAATAGAGAAGCAGTCATGTACCTCTATCATGCTTAGTTCTTCACGGGGATTTTTTATACCTGCTTCCTCGTATGCTCTTGCACTTGCTTGTTGTGTGGTTGAAAAATATGAACCATCCCAGCTATTATGACCTAATTCAACACCACTACTTACTGCTATCTGAAGAGCTTTTACAGAAACAAGATCAGCATTTGCTTTAAGCTTTTTTGCAATTTCAGGTGTTGTAACTATAGCACATGCTGAGCCATCACTAACACCACAGCAATCAAAAAGCCCCAAAGGATCTGCAATAATAGGAGATGCCAGCATTTTTTCAATGGAAACAGCTTTTCTTAAATGTGCTTTTGGATTCTTTACTCCATTTGCATGACTTTTAACAGATATCATTCCAATGGCTCGTTTTAAATCTTCTTTGGAAACATTGAACTTTGCTCTATAAGCACTTGCAAGCTGGGCAAAAGCACCTGGTGCTGATATATTAGGTAAAACCTGACCATTTAACGGACCTGCATGAGCATCTATTGCAGGAAGTCCGCCATAACCTGTGTCTTTTAGTTTTTCAACACCAAGAGCTAAAGCTATATCGCACGCTCCTGAGGCAACAGCATAGCATGCTCCTCTAAAGGCTTCTGTACCTGTTGCACAAAAGTTTTCAACTCTTGTTATAGGAATATAAGGAAATCTTAATGTAACTCCTAATCCTGTAGCACCTTTTCCTGTTCCTTGTTCATCATAACATGTCCCATACCAGGCTGCCTGTATTTCGCTAGCCTCTATGCCTGCGTCTTCAAGACACTCTTCAAAGGCTTCTACCATTAAGTTTTCAGGACCCATGTCCCATCTTTCACCAAATTTAGTACAACCCATTCCAAGTATTGCAATTTTATCTTTTATTCCGTCAGCCATCTCTACCTCCTAATTTAATTGGAAACTATTGGTTTTGCTTTCCAGATATATTGGGTAAACCCTCTTTCTTTATCGATATTTCTTACTCTAAATACCATTCTTATAGGCGTACCAACATCTATTAGACCTGTTTCATTATCTGTGAAATCAAAGAGACTTTTTGCTCCATTGTCAAATTCAACCATTCCATAATGAGCAGGAGGATCCAGTGTATAAGTTAAAAGATCAGAAGTATAAGATGCTATTTTTCCATCACACTCAGAAAATTCCAAATCTTCCTGAGTATGATGAGCTGTACACTCAGGATTAACACATATTTCCATTTTGGGGAATTGATCTGTTCCGCATTTTGAGCATTTACCACCAACCATACCGAGAATCATCTTTCTGTTTCTATAAAGTGTGGTTACAGCTGTTCTCCAGCTTGCTTCTGCTCTCATCATCCAGTCCTGAGAAAGAAGTCCTCTGTGAGATAAAAATTTCATGTAATTTTGCTCCTCTTTTCTATCTGCAAGAGTCGCTTTTATTCCTGTTCTGTCTTTATGGTCAGCAATTTTGTCTGTAACTTCAAAAAGCATGGCTGTAGCACCCTGCCCAAAAGATACAGCTATTATTTTATCACCAGGTTTTGCGTCTTCTATGGCAGATATAAGCATTACCAAAGAATGAGCTGTTCCTGTATCACCACACACACTGTGCATATTATCCATTGTTTTATCAACAGGAATACCCAGTTGACCTGCAATAGCATTAATAGTTCTTGCTCCAAAAACACAGGGAGTAGTAAATCTGGCAATATCTTCTCCTTTTACCCCTGTTTTATCCATAAGACCCTGTACAGCTTTGGGAATTATTTTACTATAACCTTCGTCTTTAATCCATCGCTCTTCCCAGTTATAATCAAATTTTTCGCCAAGTCCCCTGTAATGATCTACAAAATCATCTGTTACTGTAAAGCTTCCTTTAAATTCAGCTATTACATTTTCTGTTCCTAACATAAGAGCTGCTGCACCATCACCTGCCCACAGTTCATGCAAATAACCCATTTTTGTAATTCTTCTGTCACCAGCTGCAACAAGAACGTTATTATAATCACCTGATTTAACAGCATTTATTCCAGCAAGAAGTGCAGATGCACCGGATCTCATAGAACCTGTAAAATCAGCAGATTCTACTGAATCTTTAAGATTTAAAGCTGTAGACATAATTCCTGCATTTTGTCTATCCTGATAAGGTAAATTTACTGATGCGAGATAAGCAAGATCAATTTTCGACTTATCTAAACCTTTTATACAGTTTCTTGATGCTTCAACAGCCAGGGTAAGACTATCTTCATCCCAATTAGCCATTGATTTTTCACCAGAAGCTGAGCCTATTAATCCTGGAGCCATCCAGGCATTTGCTCCATAAATAGCACCACGGTTTAATCTATAACGTGGAATATAACCCCCGTATGATGTAATACCAAACATGCAATAACCTCCTTAAATTAACTTTTGTTACAATTATTACCAAAACACTAATGTACAAAATTTCGGTATAACTTTTAATAATAATTATACCGAAATTATTATTAAAAGTTATTAATTTTAAAAAACAATTTATATAATATATATTTATGAGATAAGCGGAGCAAGATAACCAAATGACTCAGCAACTCCAGCGGTAAGCACTTTATTATCTTCTAAGCTTGTAATTGCTGCCCAGTTTTCTTTAATTTCTTCAGCCGGAATAGGACGTTCGCCATCTCCTATGCAAATACCCTTTGCGCAAACTATAGCAGCACGACTGTACCATCCTGATGCACAATTAAAAATCATGCATGAATCCTGATTATCTTCAGATGCAAGATAAACAACAAGTGGTGTAACGAACTCAGGTTTCATTTTTTTGAAAAATTCAGGAGGAAGAACGTCTTCTGTAAGTCTTGAAGCTGCAACAGGTGCAATTGTGTTTAATTTGATATTGTATTTTGCACCTTCTAAAGAAAGAGTATTCATAAGACCTACAAGACCCATTTTTGCTGCTGAGTAATTTGATTGTCCAAAATTACCATACAGACCGGCTCCTGATGTTGTAAAAACAATTCGTCCGTATCCTTTTTCTTTCATAATTTTAAAAGCTGGTTTTGTAACACAAAAAGCACCTTTTAAATGAACAGCAAGTACAAGATCCCACTCTTCTTCACTTAATTTTAAAAGACTTTTGTCTCTTAGAATACCAGCATTATTAATTAAGATATCTACTGTTCCAAAAGCATCTACAGCAGTTTTAATGAGATTTTCACCACCCTCAACGGTTGCTACTGAATCATAATTTGCAACTGCTTCACCACCAGCAGCTTTTATTTCTTCTACAACAGCATCTGCTGCGGAACTACTTGATCCAGATCCATCCCGTGCACCACCAAGATCATTAACAACAACTTTTGCGCCTCTTTTTGCAAGTTCAAGAGCATAAGTTTTTCCAAGTCCAGCTCCAGCTCCGGTTATTATTGCAACTTTCCCATCAAATTTAATGTCTGACATACATTCCTCCATAAAAATGAATTGTTTTTAATAAATTTTGTTGTTTTTAATAAAAAAAAAATCAAAGTACCATAAATAAAATACCAATTTACCATGGTTCCGATAAGCTGTTACAAAACCTAAACAACTTGAATTTTTAGCGTTTGGAAAACAAATTTATTTTACATCAAACCGCAAATATACTTATATACTTATAGTCAAATTAATTTTCCGCTTTGAACTTAAAAAAATATGCTGTAATGACCTACAGGATTCATTTTTTTATATAAAAAAAACAAAGTTAATAAATTAATATAAAATAATACTTAAATAAAGTAAGTAACAATTACTTATCTTATTGAGTATAATAATATATAATTTATATTTCAAAATACTATTAATTAGTATTAATAGTATTAATAATTATTGAGTATGATAACACATATTTATTTCATAACTTTATGTCAAGCTTTTTTCTATATAAACAGGTTTGTAATGCATAAATTATATAAAATTAAAATTTTTAAAAGATCTAATATTTTCAGTCTTGCATTAGTTTTTATAGTTAGTATATAAAAATACTTAGAAAATAAATACAAATATATAAGGATAAAATAAAATTGAATATGAATCATCTTATTGAAAAAGTCAAAC
>DAOWNP010000048.1 GCA_030642545.1 Desulfobacteraceae bacterium
AAACCCGCCTGACACCAACCCTGCGTGGCATTAAACTTTAAAAAATTACCTGCCCCTGATGTGAGGCAGAGCCTTACAAAAACCGCCGAACTATGGCGGTCAGGTGAAGTAATTGGTTTAGTGAACTTTCTGATATTATTACATCTTACAAATATGAGACTACAAATTATTTGAGTGTAACTTTTTTGTTTTTGTATTTTTTGTGTGGTAATTATCACAAGGAGCTGATCAATACAAGTTGGAAATGATAATTAATAATAAAGGTAAACATTCAGCACATCTTTTTATAAGATAATTGTGAAAAATGTTCCAGAAATTTCCCATAATCTTATTACTTATTACTTATTACTTATTACTTATTACTGGGGTGTCTAAATCGTCGTATTTATATTGCTCATAAATTTGGAACCTCATTAAAACCGATACGAACTTGTGAGCTTTGAGTGATATTTTTTAAGAGTTTTTTGCATTTTGTGCAGGTTTTAATGTTCAACCTGTAAGTTTTAAGAATTTTCTAACTTTCTAAAAGAGGAAGAGTATTACGAAGAAATCGCTTGATAAACTGTTTATATTCAGGAAGCTTACCAAGATAAACTCTAAATTTTGAAATCTTACTCATAACAATAACCATTTTTGATTAAATTTTATGAAATATAGTAAATAATGATTTTTTCAATCAATAATCTTGAATTTTTGAAAACTTTTTATTATGGTACACACAAATTTTAATCAAAATATTAAAGAGTGTTTGAATGACATATGATAGATTGAAAGCAAAAATAACTCTTGGCAGATGGTATTTTTCCATGGGGTACAGTTTCTAAAAGATAACTCTTTCTCTTGATGTAGAAAAACAATGGAAATTAGAACTGCAATAATTGGTGCTGGAGTCGTTGGACTTGCGATAGCTGCGGAATTGTCAAAAACAGAAGATGATATTTTTATAATTGAAAAAAATATTAGCTTTGGTATGGAAACAAGCAGCAGAAACAGTGAAGTTATTCATGCAGGGATTTATTATCCGAGAAATTCCTTTAAAGCAAAACTGTGTGTAGAAGGGAATGCTCTTTTATATGAAAGATGTGGTACCCATAGAATCAGACATAAAAAATGTGGTAAACTTATTGTTGCAACAAACAAATCTGAAGAACATCAACTTGAGATAATAAAAAAACAGGCAATAGAGAATAATGTTGCTGGAATGGAGTTGATTTCCAAAAGAGAAATTAAAAAATTGGAACCTTCAATTCAAGCTATATCTGCACTCTTTTCTCCATCATCAGGGATAATTGATTCTCACGGCTTCATGCGTTCATTAATGGTGCAAGCCAAGCAAAACGGGGTTAATTATATTTATGAAACAGTTGTTAAAAGAGTTGAAAAAACCAGTAATAATAGATACAAGGTACATGTAATTTATCCAGATGGGAAGCCTTTCTCTTTTTATTCGCAAAAGGTTATAAATTGTGCTGGTCTTGAATCAGATAAAATTGCAGCTTCAGTTGGAATTGACATTTCAAAAGCAGGGTATGAAATTTTTTTTTGGAAAGGTGAGTATTTCAGTTTAAATACAAGCAATCATTCAATCAGCAGACTGATTTATCCGGTACCTGATCTTAATAATATAAAAGGTCTTGGCATACATGTTACAATAGATTTAACAGGGCGGTTAAAATTTGGACCAAATGCAAAATTTCTTCCCCCAAAAACATATGATTTTACAGTAGATAAATCTGAAAATATAAATTTTTATAAATCTTTAAAAAAATTTCTACCGTTTATTAAAGAAAAAGATCTTATTCCTGAGATGGCAGGTATAAGACCCAAGCTTCAAAAACCGAATGATCTGTTTAGAGATTTTATAATAAAAGAAGAAACAAAAAAAGGTTTGCCAGGTTTTGTTAATTTAGTTGGTATAGAATCTCCTGGTCTAACATCAAGCTTGGCTATAGCAAAATTTGTTAAAAATCTTTTTAAAGAATAACTGGTGTTTTATTCAACTTTAAAAAAATGAATAAATTAGTGTACAGATTTGTTCCTAATTGTTCTAATTGTGGTAATCTGTAATGGTACATTTTTTTCTGTAGCTGGAACTTTTTCTGCTATATTTACTCTTAACTCGTACTTTGAATAAGTGAGCACCTAAATCAACTGTTGATAATCCTGTTTCTAAACCATTTAGTTGAAAACCTATTCATAAATCAAACCATATCACAAGGTGATATGGTCACAAGGTATATTTTAAAAAAGCTATTGATAGTATTGAATCTTTGAGTATTTTTTTCTTCTGTAATAACCTGTTTTGAAAATAAACCAGATATTTTCAGTTTGCCTATATGAATAAAATGGAAGATTGACCTGTTTTTTTTATGCAGGCAGATTTTTTATATTATTTTTTTATTTAAATCCATACCAGGAAACAATATTTTCTAAAGATTCTCTTTTGCTTTCAACCTTATTCGCCGAAAACTCCCAGTCAGGATAACCAATTGAAATGCTGATAAATATTTTTTTTGAATCCGGAATACCAACATGTTCTCTAATAATATTTGGATACATAATTCCCTGACCATGTATACATGTTCCCAGATTGTGTTCAAGAGCACATAGACAGATGGCATGAGCTAATCCACCCATATCAAAAAAGGATAGAAAGGCAGGGTCAAGTATTTTATCATATGTCAAAATTATTGCAGCAGGAGCATCAAAAAAGCGAAATCCTCTCTGCATCCACTTATTTTTTTTCGCATGATCATCTCTTTCTATCCCCATTAACTTAAATAACTGAATACCTATTTCAACTTGTCGCATTTTAAATATATCCTGATAATTTTTTTTAAGAGCAATATCAGGAATCGGTAGATTACCTGCTGTAAATGCATCAATATTACCTTTTTTTATTTTATCTAATATTTCACCAGTAACAATATGTAATTCCCATGGTTGAGTATTCATGGCTGATGGTGCTCTGATAGCTACTTCTATTATATTTTGTAATGTTTTTTTTGAAACCGTATCGGGTTTATATCCTCTAATGCTTTTTCTTTTTTTTATTGCTTCATTAATATTCATTTTTTTCTCCTTTCATTATTTTGATGCTTTGATATCCATTTTATTACCTTTTTTAAATCTTTACCCTATTGTTTTTCATTGCTGTAAAAACCATCTTTTGAAAAATAGTATTTACAGCATAAATTTGATGTATTAATATAGTATATTCTATATTGTTAAAAATAGTATATAAAAATTTTGATTTTGCAGGCAACCTGTGTAGCGCAGCCAAAAAATTGCGATTGTTTGAGCGATGCACGAACGAGTTTCGCAATTTTGGTGAAGCAAACTTAAAAATTCAAGAAATTTATTCTAAAATAGCGGAAAAAACAATTAAACTTTCCGTATTTTGTCTATTTTACCTATTTTGCTTCTTGCAATTTCCTAACCGAACACGACTGAGGTATATTATAAAATGCAGACTATATTGTATGAAGGAATTTAAAATCTCTATTTCGTAACAGTTGTCAAGTAATTAATAATTTTCTTGACAGGTAGTTGTTTCTTAAATAAAGTCATATTAAATCAAAAAGTTACAATTTGGATACTCTTTCTGCGGTTAAATTAACTACAATTAAACCACAGGCTATGCCTGTGCGATCCCAAAATGTTTTACCGTTGTTGAGAAAAATCACCTTTTCTTTCGGAATGTTTGAGATAGCTTTTAATAATTCTTTTCCTGCAAAGTGGGATAGGGAAGAATTATGTGATACAAAAATAATTAATTTTTACAGTGTCTTTGTATATAAGCACCTAAACAAAAATAGACATAATTTTTTTAGGTACTTATAAAAGATAGGAGGATGTTTAAATGGCGAAAAGAGGATGTGAAGAATTAAAGATTTTAATAGTTTACTTTTTTCGGACAGGTAATAGTAAACGTCTTGCAAAATCTATTGGAAATGAGCTGAAAAAACGCGATTTAGATGTTGTATTTGATGAGATAAAACCAGTTGTTCTTTATTCATGGTTAAGAGAAGTATCAAGAGATTTCCCAAGATATCCTACGATTGCCCTTTCACTATTTATTTCTTTATGGCGAAGGTTTTTTCTGCGTCACTATCATCAGGTTGAAGAAGATATTCAGGCAATGGAACATCCTAATATATCAAAGTTTGATAGGATTTGTGTGGGTGGTCCCAAGTGGGCTATTTTATCATATTTTGTTGCAAGATATCTACAAACTGTTCGTGGAATAATGGGCAAAAAGATAGGTATCTTTGCAACCTTGAAACTCTTTGTCGCAATGTAAGATTAAAACGTTCAATATGGTTTGTTTTTCCACTATCTTTTCCAACAGATTGATGTCTTTTAGAAGGAAATGCCTTATATATGACTATGGTTAAATTAATTATTTTTTCTTGAAATCGAATAATTTTTTATTTTCTTACAGTATGTTGAGTTTTTTAAAAAACTCAAGTTTAAATTAAGGAGAGAACGATGAAGCAAAAAGAACTATTTTTTCAGAAAGTTATTTTAACGATTTTTGTACTTTGTTTTTTTGTTACTACATCATGGGCAGACAATAATGAAATTGTGATAAAACTTGCCACTTTGCCGCAAAAAGGTTTATCTATAACGGTTTATGTTGAAGAAACATTTCTTGCAGGACTTACAAAAGCTGCTGAAGGACAGGTTAAATTTGACGTATATTGGGGTGGTGTTATGGGAGACGAAGAGGACTATATCGGGAAGATGCGTACAGGTCAGCTCCAAGGAGCATTTGTTTCAGCATCAGGTGGCATAACGAACATGATTTGTCCAGACCTGTGTGTTTTATCACTTCCATTTCTTTTTAATGCATGGGCATGGGATGAAGTAAATTATGTAAAAAATAAAATAAGAGAGCATCTATATAAAGAAGCTGAAAAAAGAGGATATAAAATTCTTATACTTATAAATGCTGATTTTGATCAGATCTATTCTACCAAACAAAACATAGCGACCATAGAGGATATAAAGGCAGCTAAATTTTTAACATGGTACGGACCACTTGAAAACAAAGTGCTTCAGTCATTGGGAGTATCTCCTATTCCTGTAAATGTTCCAGAGGTTGTTTCATCAATAAAAACCGGAATTGCCGACATGGTTATATCTCCTACATTGTGGTGGGTAGGAGCACAACTTTATCCTGATACAAAATACGTAAACCCGCTTCCTATTAGATTTCTTCCAATGATATTTGTAGTAACTAATGATGTATGGAATGAAATACCTGAAAAACATCGAAAAGCTATGGAAGCTTTGTTTCCAAAATCTGAAACAGGTCTTGAATCTCTAGCGCTAACAGGCAATAAAAAAGCATATAATGCAATGCTAAATTATGGTTTAAAAGAGGTTAAAGTAAAGCCTGAAGAACTTGCCCGTTTTAAGAATGCTACACGTTCTGTATGGGATGAACTTGCAGGAAAATCATATTCGCGTGAGTTTTTAGATGAAGTTATAGGACATCTTGATGATTACAGGAAAAATAAACAAACGTAGGTAGTTAGTATATTAATTTATGTCCAAAAAAAATGGATTATAGTTCGTCGCACATGATTTGATACGAGCTATAATTCTATTAGATCAGATGAGAGCCGTAACCAAATATCAAACCTGTGAATATTTTGTTTTACCATTCCTGTTTTTCTGTATCAGCCAAGGTATAGCTCTGTAGTTATTTTGTAAAATTATGGTTTTTTACAAAACTGTTCTGGGTCTGTTATAAATTTTTTAAAATTCCAGTTACTGATAAAATAATCGATATCATCTCTTATTAAACTTTTTTTATCTGAATGCTCTTTTTCTTTTAAGAAAGCTTTGATTATAATTTGTTTATAACGAGAATGGCCATCTCCTTTAACAGGGTATACAGTGTAATAATCACCATTTACAAGATGATAGGTTAAAGATATCATCTTGCCTAACTGTTTTTTACTTTTTGCTTTTATATTTTTTATATCAAGGGAAAAAAGAGCATTTAAAACAGTTTTGATTTGTGTGTTATCATAATTTTCACATTTATTTAAAAATGTGGTGAGATTGAAGAGTTTTTCTTTTTTGGTACGTTCTATAGTATATATAATTTGTTTATCTTTTTGGCATACAATTTTTTTAATATCTTTTTGATTAATATCTATAAAAGTTTTATTCAGCCATTGCTCTGGTAAAAAATCTTCAAAAAAAGTTTTGTTTGTAAGGTAAATAGTATTGTTAATTCTAATGTAGTTTTGGGCATGTTTTGATTCTGATTTAAAGTTACCTGCTGTAATAATATTTATTAGAGTATTTTTGTCATCTTTAAATATTATTTCAATACCTGTATTTGTTGATGTTTTTTGTTCTTTATACGAGCCTAATCCAAGCCGGGCAATAGATTGCGGGTCTTCTATAAATTTGCGCCCGATTTTAATATTTTTTACTTTTTTTATTAAGTTTATAATTTTTGAATAATCAGCTGGATAATTATATTTATTGTCAATTATCCATATTTTGTTATTTTTTTTTAGTATAACTGCAGTATTTTTGCTTTTAATCTCTATTGTACTGATTTTATCAGGTTTAAGCTCCGAAAATAGTTTGTCTCCTATTTTATAACTTCTTTCGATTTTTTTTGTATTTACAGATTGTATTATTGTTACTGCAAGCAAAATAGTAAAAAGTCCAGCGAGTATAAATAAGGATTTTGTTTTCATATTATCTTATCTCTTTTTTTTAAATGTCAGTTACATTTCTTTTTTTCTAAATCGTTTATATAGAGCAAATGCTATACCACAAAATGCCACCAAAAAGGGTATAAGAAGTATATTGATAAACTTTATTTTGCTTTTTAAGGAATCTAATTTGGTTTGCATATTTTTTCTTACAATTTTAAGATTTTTCTTTATCTCTATACTTTTTTCTTCAAATTTTAAAAGCTCATCCTGTTGCTTTTGATTAAAGTAAGATTCTTGTGTGTTATTTGTTAATTGCTCTAACCGGATTATTGCTTTTTTTGTCAACTCAGCCTGTTTTGTCAGCTCCTGCTCTTTTGCCATCCATTTTTTTTCAGCATTTTTTTCTATTTCATGAATTTTAGTAAAAGGTCTTTGAAACAGACCTCTTGATCTTATTTTTATAAGTTCTCTGCTTCCGGTCAGAAACTCACAAGTATTTAAGAGAAAATTTAAGTTATCATTAAAAACTTTTGTCATTATCTGGCCAAAAAAGTTTTGTTTTTGGATATAAAAAGTATCAACAAGCAGGTCAGAGTCTAATACCATGAGAAGTAGTGAGTCTTTATTTTTTTGGACTGATTTTATGTCGTTAGATTTTTTTGCTGTATCTGTATTTGCTGTTTTGTTATTAAATGCAGATGGAAAATTCCCTTTTATAAGAGCAGCTATGGCGAAATTTTTGTTTGTTGATTTAAAATGAGTTCTAATCTGTTCAGGATCAGTACGTGCCAACACTTTGTTTTCTAAAGCTGTATTTTTGCTTGATGTAAGAAGAGGAATAAATTCATACTCTGCATTATCTGGTTTTAAAAAACCACTACATGCGGGCAGCAGCATATTTTCAAGTTGGGATGTTATAATATTATTTTGGTTAAAACCTTTTTCAGGTATAGAAATCCACATGGGGTTGTTTTCAATTTTGTTTTTTTTGCCTCTTGTTTTTGCAGCATAATCAAAATCAATAAGAATATTATCTATATTTATTTTAATATTCCATGCAGAAAGGAGTTTACCTATAGAAAAAGGCATAGGAGTTTTTGAATCTCTTGATATTATTGAAACAGGATCAGCAAATATAATCATGTTTTTGTTGTTTATAAAGTACTGATCAATTGAGTGTAATAATTTTTTATTTATCTGTTTTGGATCTATAAGAATAAGGAGGTCTAAATTCTGGTCTATGGAAGTAGTTTTTTCTGCATTTATTTCTATAATATCATATGTTTTTTCAAGCTCTGTGATAAAGTTCCATGAAGGAGCAGGTGGCTGGTTTGCTGAAGCAGGATTTCGTGGATCAGGTTTTGTTCCAAAAACAGGGTATCTGCTTAAAATTCCTATCTTTCTTTTGTGGTTAAGCTGAGCTTTATAAATTAGCTGGGTTATATCATATTCAAGGTTAGATTCACGACCAACATCAAGAAAGCTGATTATCTCTTCCTTATCTTTTGAATAAATTACAAGACCGAAATATATTTTTGTTTGAGAAGGCAGAGTTAGAGCTTGCAATCCGTATAAGTTTGCCCATTCCTCCTCTTCTGAGTCTGGTTTTGGGTTATGAAATTTTAGAATAAATTTATTGCTGGAAATTTTTTGATACTCCTTCAAAAAATCAGAAACTCTTTTAGCATACTGTTTTAAGTGTATTGGTATATTTTCTGCACTTTTACTGTAAAACAACTCTACAGTTACAGTGTTATTTAAACCTGATACTATATTTTTAGTATTGTCAGATAGTGAAAACAATTTGTCTTCAGATATATCCCAGCTTGCATTTACTTGTGTAAAAAGTATATTAACAAGGGCTGTTATGAGTAAAAGCAATATAATACCAATTGCTGAATTTATTGATTTTGACAAAAAAGTTTTTGATTTTTTCGGCATATGTCCCCATTTACATTGTTTTTTTGGTCAGAGTCTGAGCGAAAATTGCCTTTTTTCTTTCTGACACTAATTTAGTTTGGTTATTATTTTCGGTTTGAAATAATGACCGAATTTGTATAAAGCATGAAAAAAATTATTGATATATAATAAATAAAATCTCTTAAATCTAAAACACCACTTTTAAAAGCATCAAAATGAGTTAAAAAACTAAAATTTGAAATTATGTCAATTATCCAGAATGGTGCCCAGCCGGAAAGAAAATCAGTTACAGGTGGATAACCGGCAAGTATAAAAAAAAGGCAGAGAACAATAGAGATAACAAAACTTACCACCTGGCTTTTAGTTAAAGATGATGTCATAGAGCATATGCTTAAAAATGCACCCGCCATAAGAAAACTGCCTGCATATGTGCATATTATAACTCCTAAATCAGGGTTTCCAAGATACATTACTGTAAATATCATTGGAAAAGTTAGAAAAAGTACAGTTCCGAGAAACAGCCATGCTGCAAAAAATTTTCCGAAAACTGCATCAAACATTGTAACAGGAAGAGTCATTAAAAGCTCAATAGTGCCTGTTCTAAACTCCTCAGCCCAAAGGTGCATGCCTATAGCAGGTATAAGAAACAGAAATATCCAGGGATGCCACTGAAAAAAAACCAGCAGGTTCGCCTGGTCTGTCTGAAAAAACTGTCCTATATTAAAGGTAAAAAATCCCTGAAGCAGAAGGAAGATTATTATAAAAACGTAAGCAACAGGAGACTCAAAATAACCAGTAAATTCTCTTTTAAATATTGTGAAAATATTTTTTGGTGAAAAAAGTTTTTCCATTATTATTCCATGAATAAAATATAAGATTTATTTTTTTACAGGTACTGAAAATCAGATAAATCAGCGTTTTACAATAGTTTGTCAGTTCCTAATGTTAATGACCTGAATACTTCATCAAGACTTCCTTTACTAACAAAAACTGAAACAGGTTTTGTATTGTGGTTGTTTAATATTGTGAGAACTGTGTCTAAAATAACACTTTTATCTGTTTTTGGGAAAATAGTTAAGTTTTTATTATTATTTTTTATATCTATCTGTTTTATGGTTTTATGTTTTTTCAGATCGGAAATAACAGCACTTTTAACAGGAGCATTAAAATCAGCTGAAACAGCCCCGTAAAATTTTGAGCGCATCCTTAGCTGTTTTGGACTTTCATCTGCTATAATTGAGCCTTTGGCAATTATTATGGCTCTTGAGCAGACAATATCTACCTCTTCTAATATGTGTGAGGATAATATTATTGATTTGGTTTTGCTCATATCGCGTATCATTGTTCTTATTTCATGTTTCTGGTTGGGGTCAAGTCCGTCTGTGGGTTCATCTAAAATAAGATATTCCGGATCATGTATAATACTTTGAGCAAATGATACTCTTTGTTTATAACCTTTTGAAAGAGTGTCTATTGTTTGAAGCTGTACGTTTGCAAGAAAGCATTTTTCAATGGTTTGAGATACTCTTTTTTTAAGTGCTGTGCCTGAAAAGCCTCTTATCTCAGCACAAAATTTAAGAAAACCAAAAACTGTCATGTCAGGGTAAACAGGTGCATTTTCAGCAAGATAGCCAATTTTTTCTCTTGTTTTTAACGAATATTTTGAGACATCTAAACCTCCCACACTGACATTACCGCCTGTTTGTGGAATAAAACCTGTAATAATTCTCATTGTTGTGGATTTACCTGCGCCGTTAGGTCCGAGAAAACCAAGTATTTCTCCTTTGTCAACTGAAAAAGAGATGCTATTTACAGCTTTTATTTGCCCAAAATTTTTAGTAAGGTTTGTTACCTTTATCATTTAATTTCTTCTTTATTAAAAAAATATTTATAAAAAAATATTAAGCTTGGGTGTAGAAAAGATTATTGTAATAATCAAAAACATTTTTTATCTGTTTTTGTCAAGATCTAAGTATTTATCAATAGTGCCTGGTTAGAATTTTGCATAATGGAAGTTTATTTGTTTTTGTAGTGTATTGAATAAATCTCGTAGAATTTCTTAGTGCAGCGCAGCCAAAAAATTGTGATTGTTTGAGTGAGGCACGAGCAAGTTTCGCAATTTTGGTGAAGCAAACTTAGAAATCAAGAAATTTATTCTAAAATAGCGGAAAAAACAATTAAACTTTCCGTATTTTGCCTATTTTATCTATTTTGCTTCCTGCAATTTCCTAACCAGACACTATTGAGTATAAATAGTAAAGACAAGAGGTATAACCTTATCTCTACTATTATATCAGAAACGAGGACAAAATTATAGATTGTCACATAATAAATTTCACAAGGATAGAAAGGAGATAATACTAATAAGTATATATCTCTGACCGATAACTTACTTAAGTGAAATTATTTATGTGACAGTCTATATCTATTGTTTATTGAGCAGCATTGTATGAGGATCAAGATAAAGATCAGTCTCCAAAATTTCCTTACTGCCTGATTTAATAATATTTAAACTAATTTTTTCAGATGATGGTTCAAATTCAATAATAAGATTAAAAATA
>DAOWNP010000213.1 GCA_030642545.1 Desulfobacteraceae bacterium
AGGTTGATGCAAAACGCTAATTTATCCAATTTCTGCGTTAAAAAATAAATTTAATCCTCGGAATACAACTAAGTATGCCTGCGGTTAAATTGATTTTTTGCCTTGAACTTGAAGAAATTTTCATTCCGCAGGCAACTTGTCGGCAGGTTGCCTGCAAAACGCTAATTTATCCAAATCAAGATGTGCCCCCACTGCTTTTTAAGTCGATATTTTTTTTTAAGATTGATTCTGCTGTTTTTTTGAACTGATCTGTAATATCTGATACAAAAAAATGGCTTTTGTTGTTTTTCCCAAGAGATTTGCAAATGTGCGGATTTTGACAGATGTATTCGGATATCTCTTTGGTTACAGCTATGGACGAATCTATAATTTTTACACGTTTTCCTATTTTTTCCTGTATAATTTGTTTTAAAACCGGATAGTGGGTACAGCCTAATATTAGTGAATCTATCTGTTTTGTTTTAAGCGGATGTAAATATTTTTTTAATATCATTTTTGTTTCAGGTTTTTTCTCCCATCCTTCTTCTACGAGTGGAACAAGAAGAGGGCAGGGTACAGAAAAAACCTTTGCAGATGGCTGCTTTTCAACTATTTTTTTTTCATATATATTGCTGTTTATAGTAGCTCTTGTTCCTATTACACCTATCCTGTTTTTTGTTGATGTTTTAAGGCATAATTTAACAGCAGGAGAGATAACTTCAAATACAGGTATTATGTTATTATATTTTTGTCTTAAATATTTTGTTGCTATACTGGATGCTGTGTTACATGCTATTACAATTATTTTAGCACCATGATCTAAAAGAAACTGTGTGTTTTCTGAAGCATATTTCAATATTGTATTGCAGCTTTTAGTACCATATGGAGTTCTTGCTGTATCTCCAAAATAGGTTATATCATATTCCGGTAAATGGTCTATAATTGACTTTACTACTGTAAGTCCGCCTATGCCCGAATCAAAAATTCCTATCATAACCCTTAAATCCTTGGCTTTTGAAAAATTAAATATTTACTTTATTAATTTTTTGTACTGTAATCTGTTTTAATAAATAATTAAATAATATTTTGTCCACGTTCCTAAAGGGAAAACATGAATTTTGAAACAAAAAAAGCTGCAATGAATCAGGATATTTTTAAAATAGGACTTAGTATAAAAAATACTTCTCTTTATCTTTTATGCTGCAGTATGCAGGATACAGGACAAACTATATCAGTTGATACTCTTTCTTCTATATGGAATGGCACCGATAAAGAGCTTTCAGATGGGCTTTCCTGTCTTGAAAAGTTAAATATTATTTCACGAAAAAACATAAATAATAAAGATGGATTTATATACAAACTTCTTGATTTAAAATTCTGGAGATCTACTCTATAATTTTTTTTTTGATAATTTTGATAATAAGATCATCTTTTACATCTGTTTTAATACCTGGACAGACAGAGCCCATTATTTTCCAATTGTTTGTATCGCAAAGCACACTGTTTATAAACGGCCATGCTTTGCACATTTTAGGTTTTACAGGATGGATCAAACAGTGTATATCCCAAAAAATACAATAGCCATTTTCTTGTTGGGCAAGAAGAGGTTTGCCTCCTGAAATTTCACAATAATTTTCAACAAAAGAGGACGGATCAGTTTTTATATATTCAGCTATATTTTGTATGTCTTTTTTTGTTACATATGTACCGCCATATCCTTGACAGCATTTACCGCATTGAGTGCATTCAAAAATCTCTTTTTCAAAATCGTATGTCATACCTTGTTTCCATCGAACATTTAATTGTTTCTTTGTCAATATATTTAAGATCTCCACCCATTGGGATTCCAGTGGCTATTCTTGTTAATTTTAAATTATATTTTTGTAAAATTTTAATTAAATATGCTGCTGTTGTTTCTCCTTCAAAGTTTATGTTTGTGGCAATAATAATTTCTTTTACGTTATCTGCTGATATTCTTGATAAAAGTTCTTTTATTCTTAAAGATTCAGGATTTATTCCATCTACAGGAGACAAAGCACCTTGAAGAATATGATATACTCCGCAAAAATATCCTGATTTTTCAATTGCAGCCATATCAGCAGGTGTTTCAACGATACATATCTGAGAGTTATTTCTATTTATATCAGCACATATTTCACAAATATTATGGTCACTCAGGGTAAAACATTTAGAACATAGTTTAATCTGTTTTTTAAGAGCTAAGATGCTTTCAGATAACGCATATGCTTCTTTTACAGGTGATTTAAGAATATGCATTGCAAATCTTTCTGCGGTTTTTGTACCAATACCTGGAAATTTTGCAAAATTTTTTATCAAAGCCTGAACAGATGAAGGGTAATGTTTCATAGATAAATATCTTGTGTTAACTGTTTATAAAACATTTTGTTCTTTTGTTTAGACACTACATGCCTGGAATATTAAGTCCGCCTGTAAGTTTACTCATTTCTGAAGAAACCATTTCCTGAGACCTTGAAAGAGCATCATTTATAGCAGCAAGCAAAAGATCCTGAAGCATTTCTATATCATCAGGATCAACAACTTCTTTTTCAAGTTTTATAGAAATGACCTGTTGTTTTCCATTTGCCAGAACCTTTATCATACCTCCTCCGGCTGATGCTTCAATTGTTTTCTCAGAAAGTTCATCCTGAAGTTTCATCATTTTTTTCTGAAGCTGTTGAGCCTGCTTCATCATATTTCCCATACCTTTCAAAATAATACCCCCTATAAATTTTTTATTTCAACAATTCTACCTTCAAAGATTTTAATTGCTTCAGTTACGAATGGGTTATTTAACCCGCTGTTTTTTATATCTGCTTTTTTATTTTCTAACACTTCTTTTGGTTTATCAAATATATTTATATTAAGCAATACCCCGACAGTATCTTTAAATACATCTTTTAAAGCATCCATGCTTTTTTGTCTTTTAACCATTTTGTGGTTAAAATTAGTTCCGTTTATGTTTATTTCAACATTTTTATTATTAATAGTTTTAATTGTTGATTTTGTCAAATGTGCAGCAAGAGATGGATGGTTTTTTGATAAGTTTGTTTGTATTTTTTGCCATAAACTGTTTTTATCAATGCTTGAAATATCTAAAGGTTTTTGATAATTTATTTCTGTTTTTTGTTTTATTTCTGTCTCTGTCTCTGTTTCCAGGTGAGCTGCCTGAGAATTTGCAGAGTGTTTTTTGTCTGTTTCTGGTTTTTGTTTTTCAGATTTTTCATTTTTTAACACAGGTTCTGTTTTAATTTTATTTGCAAAACTGTATAGATTATCAATTTTATCAATTAGAGAATCTATGGGCATAGAGTGTTTTATCTGAAAAAGCTTAATAAAAAGCATCTCTATAATTATTTTAGGATCTTGAGAATATTTTATTTGTGATTCATCTTTTATCAATATATCAAGAAGCTGGGTTAAAAATGTAACAGATATTTTATTTGTCTGGTGACACATAAGATTAATTTCATTTTCAGGCAGATCTATAAGATTACGACTTGATTCTCCCATTTTACAGATTAAAAGGTTTCTGAAATGTTCAATAATAAATTTGTAGAATTTTTTTAAATCATATCCTCTGTTATAAGTACTATCTATAATGTTTAATATGGCCAGGACATTTTTATTAAAAACATTTTCTGAGATATCAAAAAGAATTTTCCGGTCAATAAGGCTCAGTATTTCAAGAGTTTTTGTATAAGTAATGTCAGGTTCTGTTGTGCAGATAAAAACCTGATCTAATAAACTTAATGCATCTCTCATACAGCCCTGACTCTCTTTTGCTATTAAAGAGAGACTTTTTGTATCTATTTTAATTTTTTCCTTATCACATATATATGACATATGATTGATTATAGAATTTAAATCTATTATTCTTAAATCATGACGCTGACATCTTGATAAAATAGTTGCAGGTATTTTATTAACCTCAGTTGTTGCAAACATGAAAATTACATGAGCAGGGGGTTCTTCCAGCGTTTTTAAAAGTGCGTTAAATGCAGCCTGGCTTAGCATGTGAACTTCATCAATAATATAGATTTTGTACCGGCTGTGTGAAGGGAGATATTTTAAATTATCCCGCAGTTCTCTGATTTGATCTACACTGTTATTTGAAGCTCCGTCAATTTCAAAAACATCAGGTGAATATGTCTCTTTTATTTCAATACATGATCTGCAGGTTTCGCATGGAACAACAATTGGACCATTTTTACAATTTAGTGCTTTTGCAAAAACTCTGGCGATTGTGGTTTTTCCTGTACCCCTTGGCCCGCAGAACAGGTGTGCATGGGCTACTCTGTCAGATAAAATTGCATTAGAAAGAGTATCTGTTACATGTTTTTGTTTTATAACTTCATTGAAATTTTGTGGTCGGTATTTACGGGCAAGAACTATATAAGACATATAAAATTAAAATAAAATTAAAAATAAAAATAAAATTGATGGCGGAGAGAGAGGGATTCGAACCCTCGGTACCTGTTACAGCACACACGATTTCCAGTCGTGCACCTTCAGCCAGCTCGGTCATCTCTCCAGAAAATAAGATAACAGTATGTTTATGAAAAAAATATATTAAAAGCAATAAAAATATATTAAAAGCAATAAGGAACGTGGACAAAACAACTTCCGCAATTATACATCATAGATTCAGGTCATCTTTGCCCGATCTAAAATCACAAAAACATCAAAAGAGCCAGCTATTCCTTCTGCTTTTGAGTTTTCAGATCGAACAAATTTAACTCTAAATCTATGTGCCTATCTGTGGAAGTTATTTCATCCACGTTCCTAAAAATGGCGGAGAGGGTGGGATTTGAACCCACGATCCCGTGGTTAACAGGATATCGCTTTTCGAGAGCGAGGCCTTCAGCCGCTCGGCCACCTCTCCTTAAATAA
>DAOWNP010000293.1 GCA_030642545.1 Desulfobacteraceae bacterium
TAAACTTCCCTCTCTCAAGATTCTAATTAGACACTACTGGTGTGTAAACTCTACTATTGAACGTATACTATCTGTAAAAATAAGATTGTATTTCGACACTTTGACATTAAAATTATAAATAAACTCATCTGACTTATTATCTAAAAACAGTAATTCATCTTCTATATTTTTACCTTTCATAGCAATTAATTTCCCTTTTTTTACAATAAAAGGGATCGAAAGATCAAAAAGCATATCAACCCTTGCAAAAGCACGACTAATAGCAATATCAAATCTGTTTTTATACATATTATCTTTAGCCAAATCCTCTGCTCTTGCATGGACCGCTTTTATATTATCTAATTTCAATTCTCGTATAACATAATTTAAAAAGCTAATTTTTTTTCGGGAAGCATCAATAAGAGTTACATCCAAAGATGGGTTAACTATTTTAAGCACAATGCCTGGAAATCCACCTCCTGAGCCTATATCAATAACTTTTGCTTTATCAGGAATATACATGCAAGGGTAAAGAGAGTCTATATAATGCTTTACAGCAACCTCAAAAGGATCGTCTATTGCTGTAAGATTTGTCTTTTTATTCCACATTAAAAGCTGTTTTGCATGAACTCCGAACATATTTGTTTTTTCATGATCAATCACAACTCCAATTTTTTTTGCACCCTTTTTTATAAGAGTCTTCCACTCTTCTGAACCTTGCTTCATATTCATAAAATTTTAATCTTCTTTTTCATATTCAAAACCCATAAACACTTCAAGCTCACCTGACATACCAAACTCAATTTTTACATCTTTGTATCTTTTCTTAAAAACCGAAATCATTGCAATATTTTCCCTTAAAACCGTAGCATAAAAGCCTCTATATTTATTTTCTAAAGCAATTTTTTCAAGTTTATTTAAAAGATATGAAGCAATCCCCATCTTCTGATAATCTTCACGCACTACAAAAGCTACCTCTGCTAAATCGGATGACGAATGAGATTCTGCATAAGAACCTATGGCCATAACCTCCTTATGTCCTCCCTTTTGTACCAGACCTATAATTGACATATTTCTTCTATAATCAACATCTGCCCATTGCTGCTGAACGATTTCATGGGAAAATATTTTCATTTTATGAAAATACCTGAAATATATAGTTTTTTCCTGAAGAGAATAGAAAAAATTTCTATATGAAAATTCATCTGAAGGTAAAAGCGGCCTGTATTCAATTATTTTCCCATTTCTAACTTTTTGTGTACTTTTATAAGCTTCTAAAAACATAAGATCGTCTCTTGTAGGAGGTAATTGATCCGCAAATATATAATGCTTCTTTTTTGCCGCATCTACCAGCTCTTCTCTGTATTTTGGATGAGCTATCTGGGCAAGCTCCATAACCCTTTGATAAATTCCTTTTCCCTGAAGCTCTGCTATTCCATATTCAGTAACCACAAAATTCACATCACCCCTTGTGGTAGCGACTCCGGCACCTTCACTTAAATGGGATACAATTCTTGATACAGTTCCACTTTGAGCTGTTGAAGGAAGTGCAATAATTGAAAAACCTCCCTTTGACATGGAACTTCCTCTTAAAAAATCAACCTGATCACCTATACCACTGTAAAAAAAATACCCTACAGAATCTGTACAAACCTGACCTGTCAAATCAACTTCAAGCGCTGAACTAATAGAAATAAAATTATCATTTTGTGCTATTACAGTAGGATCATTAACAAATTCTGATGAACAAAAATTAAAAAAAGGATTATCGTCAATATACTTGTACAATTTTTCTGTACCCATACACAAAGATGTAACAACACGACCGGGAAAAAGCGATTTTTTCTTATTGGTAATAACATTTTTCTCAAAAAGCGGAAGAAAACCATCGGTAATCAACTGTGTATGTACACCTAAGTCCTTTTTACCATTTAAAAATTTTAATATAGCATATGGAAGCTGACCAAAACCTATCTGAATTGTTGCTCCATCATCAACTAACTGAGAAACATAATGCCCTATACGCTTTGCAACAAAATTATCCTGTTTGTCTGTCAAACCTCCTAATAATTCCTCTTCGTGAAAAATCAGATAATCTATATTATCTACATGGACAAGGCTGTCTCCACCCCAGGTTCTTGGCATATTAGGATTTACCTGAGCTATTACCATACCGGCATTTTCAAAACCGGCTCTTGTAATATCCACTGAAATACCCAAACTGCAATAACCAAAATTATCAGGTGGCCCGACCTGGATAAGAGCTACATCAAGCCCTATTCTATGACTTTTAAACAATTTTGGTATTTGTGAAAGATAGGCCGGGATATAATCTATCTTGCCCTCAAAAGCTGCTTTACGCATAGGTCTGCTTATAAAAAAAAGCTTTAAAGAAAATCTTCTTAAAAACGATTCATCATTCATATAACCCGACAAAGTCAAAGAGAGCATCTGGTATATCATAATATCCTGAAGGTCCTGATTTGAAACCATTGCCCTTATAAGCTCCTGAGGCTCTCCACAACCTGTTCCTATAAAAACACGACTTCCTTTCTTTATTTTTGATACAGCATCTTTAGAACTTATTATTTTTCCATTACAATACTGTTTTAGCCAGTTTTTATATTCCATAGAATCTCCTAAATAAATGTACTAAATCTTTATATTGATCTTTATGATAAAATTTTATAATATTTAATATACTTTTAAATATTAATTCTACTTTAATAATAAAAAAAAACAATTATAAAATTATTACTATGAAAATAATTCACTTTACCGATTCTGCTGCAATACCCATAACTGAAGACACCGCAAAAAACATAACCGGTCGTATGGTAATAGGAAAGAGTGATGGCGCAAATCATTGTTTTATACAGATATTTGAAATTAGCAAAAACGGTTCATCACCATGGTATTTCTATGACTGGGAACATGAAATTTTTATTCATTCCGGCAAAGGAGAAATTTTGCATGACGGTGAATGGATACCTGTTACTGAAGGCTATGTAATATTCATTCCAAAACATGAAGAACATCAAATAAGAAACACAGGCAGCAACACTATGGTTGTATTAAGTATTAGTCCGGAAAACAGTAGCAGCCATCATTGAAAAATTAATGTGATTTATAATAGCTGCAAGCAATAAAACACTATAAGTTATTGGAATAATAGAAAAAAACGGCACAATCCACCTTCTACCTCTCAACCACCACCTCAACCCGCCTGTAATCTGTTTGTTTACAAAACTTATAGCATAATTGACCAAATCAACCCCGAACGATTCAGCTGCCTGGTCCTATAAAACCTGATATTCAAACCCCGCCACATCTCCGGTATCCTATGATCAGGTCAACTCTACCATGACTCGACAGGCCGTTACAAAACGCCAATTTATCCAATTTCTGCGTTGGAAAATTGATTTTGATCCTCGGAATACAACGGCGTATGCCTGTGGTCAAAATAA
>DAOWNP010000086.1 GCA_030642545.1 Desulfobacteraceae bacterium
ATCAATCTTTTAATTTTTTGTTTTTAAAATCATTAGACTCTTCACCTTTATTTGTCACCTGACAAGATTTTTTAAATCAAGTTGATATTCCAAATTTAGGAAGGATATAAAGCTGCATTAAAAAATAAAAACCAATTATTAAAAGAAAAAACAACAAATCTTTCATTTTATCTTAATCTCCTTAGAAATTCTCGACAGGTTGCCTGCGGAATGAAAATTTCTTCTGTGTTCAAGACAAAAAAAATCAATTTAACCACAGGTATACTTAGTTGTATTTTCCAGATTAAATTTATTTTTTAACACAGAAATTGGATAAATTAGCGTTTTGCATCCGCCTGTTGAACATAATATTATACACTAACTTTATTAATCCACTGCCTCAAAACATTTAAGATCTTTAATTTTTTTTCCTTATTTGTCATAAAAAAACCAGAAACAACCTCAAGTTTTATCCATGGCATCTCTTTGGAATGTTGACTTAAGATACTACTATCCCCATCAACTTTTTCAACAACTATTTCACTTTTAAATTGATCTTCAAAGCATTCTGCAAGCAATGCAACCCAGTAATCAGGACAAACACCATCTTTTACAGTTGTTAACCTGATCCATGGCTGAGGAACAAAATCATAGTCAAAATTATAATCATCATTTGATTCTAACTCTGCCTCTGATGTATTTCCAATCTGCTTTACAGAATAGCAATCTATCCCAAGAATAACTTCAGACAAAGAATAGCTATAAAGCTTTTCATGATAAGGATAATAATAACGATCAAGAATAGTCTGTATTATTTCTTTCGCAAGTTTCTTTTTATATAACAATTCGCCTGATTCAGTACAGTTTAAAACCGCTTTGCTTAAATCTTCATCTGTAAAATCAGGAGATTCATTCATATCTATAAAAAGTTTAGAAATTAAAGAGGAAGTTTGTTTTATAACCTCACTCTTTAATGCAAAAATTTCAAAAGCACCTTTATCAGCATATTCTATAATCTGTTCTGACGTTGCTATAGATATTTCATCAACCTCTCTCGGAACACGCTTTCCTGCACTGGATACAGATATTAAAATAGGTATTTTCTGTTTCATTGTATTTTAATTTCCTGATTTTTTTTTATATTATATAATCAAGCTGTATTTTTTAAACAAACAAACTCTATTTTTTTCTAATTTAATAATTCTATATATGCTATATATGCTATATAGAATTATTTATGTAAAGCATCTTTAATGAATTATTTTAATGGATAAAATAGAGAAATTTGAAAACATCTAACTGGTGAGTAAAGCAAATAGTTCCAGAGTTTTCAAATTTTATTATAGCTTAAATGTATGATCAAAATTAAAACTAAACCCAAATAGATTAACATTTTTAAAAATGTTAATCTATTTTTTATAAACTCTTTAAGTAATTATCTACAAATAACTGATTTCTATCGGCTGTAACTTTTTCTGGTATGATTGCTGAGACAATTTCCATTGAAGCATCTATAAGCTCACTTTTAAAACAGCTCTTTGCCTGTTCTATTTGATGTTCAACTCTGCGTTTTGCATCTTCCATCATATACCCGCCTTCTTCTTTTGCACTATCAATCAGTTTTTCTTTTTCCTGCTCTGCCTGATGTAATATTTTAGCTTTTAATTGAGACAATCTCTCACTGCTTTCTTTTATCTGTTTTTTTGTTTTTTCATTATCAGAAAGCATATTATCTCTTTTCTTTTCAAGTGATAAAACATCTTTTTCAATGACATCCCTGATTGTTCCAAGAAAAGTCATTAAAGGATCTTTACCAAATTTTACTATTATAAAAGCAATAATAAAAAAGTTTATCCACATCATAACCGTGTCATACACAGGCCTCCATGTATTTACGTTTTCTGCAGCATATACAAAATCACACAAAGATATAAGAAAAAAAGTAGAAAAAAAGAGCGCTACACAAAAAATACTGATACAACTTTTCATGAAACCTGCCTCCAACTCAAAATCTTGTCAACTATACTCAAAGAAAGAATTTCAGCTTCTTTACCAAGAAAATTTCTAGCTTCCGTTATTTTACTTTCTATTTCAACTTCAACTTTATTTTTTAATTGAGAAATATCTTCTTTCGTAGCAAGATAAACTTTATCTACTTCCACCTTAACTCCATCTTTAAGTTCTTTTCTCAAGCTATGTATTTCTTTTCTATCTGCCAACTCAATATCATCAAGCTGGTTTTTAATTTGTAATGTTTCTTTCTGAACACTATCTATTTGATTCTGAATCTTATCAAGATAATCTTCCCTTGCCTGCATTACTTCATTTAAAGGACGAAACATTATACGATTCATTATAAACATAAAAATTAAAAAAGAAACCAATATAACAATTAAGGTTTCATTAATACTAATTAACGCAATGTTACTTATTATATGCATTACCTGTTTTCCAGATCATTTAAATGCTAAAATAAAATATCATATAAAAAAATACAACCTAATTTACTATAGATTTCCATCTAAATAATTTTACAGCAATCGGTCCACTCAAATCTTTAATATGCATAAAATTAACATATCTTAACTCAATATCCTCTTGCATTATAAAATCCATGATCTTTTTGAAAACCTATACAAAACTCCTGATACTAAACAACAAATAAAAGCAGCAAAGCAATTACAAGTGCGTAAATACCTGTTGACTCTGAAACAGCCTGTCCTACAAGCATAGTTCTTGTTAAAAGCCCTGCTTCCTGAGGATTTCTACCAATTGCTTCACACGCTTTTGCTGCTGCCATACCCTCGCCTACACCAGGACCTATTGCACCTAATCCCATAGAGATTCCTGCTCCCAAAAAAGCTGCTGCCTTAACAATATCTACTCCCTCAATAGCCATTTTCCCCTCCTGAAAAATTAGAAATGAATTTTAAATAATATCAACCTTATTAAATTCACATCTTTTAAATTATAAAAAATAACAATTTTTAAATTAGGTCTAAAAAATAAATCAAAAAATATGATTTATCGCCTATATAACACCCATGCCCTGACAGGCACAACAAAACATGAAAATGAAATAACGCTTACTGGAAAATTCTAAATTAGTAGAATTCCTTAATTCATAATTCATCATTTTCATATAAAAATATCTTATACAACAAAAATCAGCACCAGTGCTATTACAAGAGCATAAATACCTGTTGATTCAGCAACAGCCTGCCCCACAAGCATTACCCGTGTAATGCTTGCTGTCGCATCTTTATTTCTTGAAATAGCACTGACTGCACTTCGTGCTGTAACACCCTCACCTATCCCAGGTCCTATTGCTCCAACTCCCATACAAATACCTGCTGCCAATAATGCCATAGCAGATGATATAGTATCTGAAGCCGGCATAAATTTAAACATTAAAATAAAACTTACAAGCAAGCCATAAATTGCTGTAGTTTGAGTCACAGCCTGGCCTAAAAGCATAATATTTGTAACAGACTGAGAACATAAAGGCTGGCGTGCTATTCCTTCACAACTTGTTTCAGCAACAAGCCCTCCTCCAATACCTGATCCTATAGCTCCCAGACCTGATGCTAAACCTGCCCCAAGAATTGCAGCCCAGGTAGGATTAACAGGTCGATCTGAAAAATTAGTGAACAACAATATAAAAGATGTAACCAAAGCAAATATTGCTGGTGTCTGACAAACAGCTGATCCAATCAACATGTTAGTAGTCAGTTTATTAGCAACACCAGGCTGCCTTGACATACCAATACATGCAGCACCAGCAGGATAGCCAGATCCCACACCTGACCCTATGGCACCTAATCCCATACACAAGCCGGCTGATATCATCACAGCAACTGTAATATAAGTAGGATTAGCAAAATTTGTAAAAAGAAGCAGCATAGCTATGACAAGAGCAAAAATTGAAGCTGACTCTGCAACAGCCTGACCAACCAGCATTGATTTAAAAATATCACCAGAGTTCTTAGGACTTCTTGAAACAGCTATGTTCGCCTGAGCTGCTGTATGTCCTTCTCCTATTGCTGCTCCTATAGCACCAAAACCCATTGCAAGACCGCCACCTAAATAAGCGGCCACACGTACCCATGTTTGAATTTCATAACTCATTTTTTAATTTACCTGAACTGAAATATAAACTACTGTGAGCATTGTAAAAACAAAAGCCTGTATCGTACCGACAAAAAGACCAAAAAAAGCATTTAAAAAAGGAGGTAATAATACACTGTAAGTAAGATAAGATACAACCAGAATAATTATTGATCCTCCCATAATATTTCCAAAAAGACGAAACGATATAGAAACCACCTTTGCCAATTCACCTATTACATTAAGCGGCATCATAATAATAAAAGGCTCAAAATAAGCTTTAGTATACTCCTTTATACCACGAGCTTTTATCCCTGCATAATGTGCTATAACAAAACCAAGAAGTCCTAGAGCTAATGGTGTATTTAAATCTTTAGTTGGTTCTTCAAGATAAGGAATTATCCCCAACCAGTTAGAAATCACCAAAAACATAAACAAAGCACAAATAAGAGGTCCGTAAGTCTTTCTTCTTTTTTTATCCAATGCATCTTCTGTCAAAGAAAAAAGCTGTCCTACAAAAAGCTCCCCTACAGCCTGCAGAGGACCTGGAAACCTGCTTTTCTTCTTTGCTGCAAAAAAACCAAATACAATTAATATGGCCATAACTATCCACGACATAGCTATAACTTCCAAATTAAAAGTAAGATTATGCCCAAAAAACGGAATAATTAATTGATGTATTCTTCCTAATTCCTGCATAACAAAATAAACCTCAACTCTGATTCCCGCAATTAGACTCCTGCTTAGGTAATAAATAGCTAAACATCAATACCACCTGCACAATAAAAAGACCTGAAATCACAGAAAAAAAATTAAACTGCTCCATACGAATTGACATAATTATCGGAACAGCCATTAATAAATACCTCGTCCCTATAGAACACAATGAAACAAAAATTGTTTTTTTTTTTGATCTGCCTATACGATATGGAAGAGTCTCTCCCATAATGATAAAATTGATTATACTGAATATGGAACCTAAGACAAACCCTTTCCCAATACTTTTATAACCCGCTGCGAGACAAATAACACAAAAAAATATTGAAATAACAAGTGCCTTTGAACAATATTTCTTTTGGGTTTCCCTAAGAACTTCCATTAGAATCTTTCTCTGTAATTTCAATAATTTGTCGGTAAACTGTATTCGCACCACCGACAACACCAAGAATAGTAAATATAACCATAAATACACCTCTTGTGTCAAGCAATCCATCTATCCATCTGCCCAAAAAAAAACAAAATATAATACACCCTGCCATAGTCAAACCTATCTGCATGGTTATTTGTAAATTTTTTGCCCAGACTTCACTTTTTTTAAAATTAAACAAAATTTTTATATATCTTTAATTTATATAAACAATTCTTAAGAATTAAACAAACAGCTTGTTTAATAGAAAGCACACACGTTGTCAAGAAAAAATATTCTAATTACAAATTTATGTTGAACTCCATAACAGGATTAAGATATATACTAAATAAAAAATCTGACTAATACAATAAAAAAATATACAGGATATATTCTTACAGCTATTGATTTAATAAAAATAAAACTTTAAAATATATAATATTATGAATTATTATCCTATAAATCTTAACATAAATAAAAAAAAATGTGTGGTAATAGGCGGAGGCCATGTAGCCACAAGAAAAGTAATAAAACTTATAGAATGCGGAGCAAAAGTTTTTGTCATAAGTCTTAATTTTTCAAAAACTATTATTGATTTTTCAAAAAAATCAAAACATTTATATCTTTTTAAAAAAAAATACGAACCTTGTGATCTTGATAAAGCTTTCATTGTAATAGCTGCAACAAACAGCAAAAAAACAAACATTAAAATAAACTTAGATGCAAAAAAACGCTTGATTTTATTAAATATTGCTGATGCTCCTGCACTATGTGACTTTACAGTACCAGCCTCAATAATGCGTGGAGATCTGTTAATAACTGTTTCAACAGGAGGCAAAAGCCCGGGGCTTGCTAAAAAAATCAAATCAAACCTCGAAAATGAATTTGGTGAAGAATATGCTGATTTAATAAATTTAATCGGAACTATAAGAGATAAACTTTTATCAGATAATGCTATTGCAAAATTAGACGATACAGCACTTGACAAATTGTTAAAAAAAGAGATTCTTAATATAATAAAAGCTCAAGAAACAGATAAACTTGATTCTCTTTTATCTGAAATATTAGGGAACTCTTGTAGCTATAACTCATTAATGAATTAGCTTCTTCTAAGTAACAAACTTATTTTTGAATAATTTGTTCCTGTTAAGATTAGGTTCTGCCATGGCAGAATAGAACGCTATTGACTACCTGAAATTTTAAAATACCTCTTGGAATCATCATTAATAATGAAATACTTATCTATAATAACTATATTTTTTTACCTGCTAAGTACAGCCGTATATATCACATATTTTTTTGTGCAAAAAGATTTTTTCCAAAAACTTGGATATGTTTTTCTGCTTACAGGTTTTATTATGCACACAATACACATCACCTCAATTTGTGCTCTTACTCACACAATACCTGTAAAAAACCTCAAAGAGACACTCGCTTTTACCAGTTGGTCAATTGCCGGAATCTATACTGTTTTAAGATATAAATTAAATATTAAAATACTCGGAATTTTTGTATCATTTTGTGCACTCACTTTACTTGTACTTGCATCAATACTTACTTACACACCAATTATTGATCATAAATTATATACCAGCTTATGGCTGGCTTTTCATATTTTTACAATTTTTATTGGTGAAGCATCTCTTGCTCTTGCATGTATTACAGCAATTTTATATCTTGCTCAGGAAAAAAGTATTAAAACAAAAAAAACAGGGTTTTTTTTTAAACGTTTACCATCTCTTAATTTGCTTGACATTACAACATACAAGTGTATAATGATAGGTTTTTCTTTGCTTACACTGGGTCTTATATCAGGTTCTGTTTACGCAAATTTTGTTTGGGGGAAATTCTGGAGCTGGGATCCTAAGGAAGTGTGGTCTGGTATTACATGGATTGTATACGCCATCATTCTTCACCAGCGATTTACATCGAGATGGCAGGGACGACATACTGCAATTTTATCCATTGTCGGCTTTGCAATTGTTATATTTACTTTTTTAGGAGTTAATTTGTTTTTATCAGGACATCATGATAATTTTACTAAATAAAGAAGAAAAAACAAAAATCTCTAATAAATTTTTGTTTAATTATTAATATGCTCAAAATAGTCTTAATCGGATTAAATCATAATACAGCACCAATTGCTCTAAGAGAGTGCTTTGTTTTCTCAGATAATGATACTAAAAAAGCAATAAAGACCCTGCATAACTCAACAGATGTAGAAGAGGTCATCCTTATTTCTACCTGCAATAGAATGGAAATACTTATGGCTACAAGCAACATAAAACAAGCTGTTGACAGTGCTAAAAACTTTCTTGAAAGTTTTAAAAATATATCTTCTGATAAATTTAATTCGTTTTTATATATACACAAAAATGAACTTGCTGTAAAACACATTTTCAGGGTAGCATCAAGTCTTGATTCAATGATAATTGGTGAACCTCAAATACTCGGACAACTTAAAGATGCCTTTCAGGCAGCCACAATACAAAAAACAACAGGAGTAATTTTAAACCGCCTGCTTCACAGAGCTTTTTTTGTTGCAAAAAAAATACGCAGTGAAACCGGAATAGGTGGCTGTGCTGTTTCCATAAGTTATGCTGCAATTGAACTTGCACGAAAAATATTTGGGGAGTTAAATGGAAAAAAGATACTGCTTATAGGAGCAGGTGAGATGGCTGAACTTGCTGTAGAACATCTCATAAGACATAAAGCAGGAAAAATATTTGTAGCAAACCGAACTTTTAAACGGGGTGTTATTCTTGCCAAAACTTTTAGCGGAACAGCCATAGATTTTAAAGAAATAGGAAAAACATTAGAAGATGTTGATATAATAATCAGCTCTACAGGAGCTTCTGGTTATATTATTACAAAAACTTTTGTAAAAAGCATAATGCGCAGCAGGAGAAACCGGCCACTTTTTTTTATAGATATTGCCATGCCACGGGATATTGATCCAATGATCAACAGAATCAATAATTCATATGTTTATGATATTGATGATTTAAAAGGTGTTATTGATAATAATATCTGTGAACGCAAAAAAGAAGCTGTAAAAGGTGAACGAATTGTTGAGCAAAATGTTATTAATTTTAAAACATGGTATGAAAATTTAGATACAGTTCCAACCATAAAAGCTCTTAGAAAAAAAATAGAAATCATCACAAACCAGGAAATACAAAAAACTCTTCAGAATTTAAACCACCTTTCAGATAATGATCGTGAAACATTATACAAAATAACAAATTCTATAGTAAACAAAATAACACATGATCCCATACTATTTTTAAAAAGTAATGAATGCAGCCAGAATAAAACAAAATATATTGATATTACAAAAAAAATATTTAATATATAAGGAACGTGGATGAAATAACTTCCACAAATAGGCACATAGATTTAGAGTTAGAAATGTTTTATCTAAAAACTCAAAAACAGGTGGAATAGCTGGCTCTTTTGATGTTTTTGTGATTTTAGATCGGGCAAAGATGACTTCGAATCTATTATGTATAATTGCGGAA
>DAOWNP010000182.1 GCA_030642545.1 Desulfobacteraceae bacterium
TTCATCGTATCCTTAAACAGGATATTGCAGCTGGCAATAGTTTCTTTGCACACAACACAATACATGGTTTGTCAGAGCAAGTTATATATTAACTGAGGGTGATTGGTGTTCTTTTACTCCTCCGAAAGTTGAGTTTATTATATAGAAAAGTATTAGAAAAAATATGGGGATATGTTTTTAATCTTGATAAATATTTAAATAAATTCAATAAAAAAAGCTGAAATGTAATATGAAGGAGAGGGGAGCACAATACTTTAAAATATTTTTAAAAATTTACTGATTGATTCTTACATATGCTTTTATAGTTATACATTGATCAGAGATTACACAATTTTTTTTGGAAGAAAAGGGGGTAATAGTATAAGGTCCGACACATGCAGGAACAATAAAAACCTCAGCATAATTTATTGGAAATGGTTCAAACAAGTTAGAAGGACTCTCTACAATAACAGACTGACCGCAAACAAGAGCTATAACATGTAAAGTATTGTTTGTATCATGATATGTTTTTTTGTTAAATTTATGTCGCCTGGTTTCAATAAACTGGCTCTTATATAAACCAGTCGTATCTTGTGTCCAGCCATCTCCTTTATCAATATTTTTTATATTATTTATAAGGTTGTTTTTAACATTTTTTGTTGTCCATTCTTGTTGTATTACATTTTTACCATGCTCTATATGAACAGGTCTTGGCTTTTTATCTAATCCCAATCTTCCCCAGTCCCAAAGTTTAAATGTAAAAATATATGGGGTAGCACTTATTTCAAGTACCATAGTGTTTGCACCTGAGCAATGAACAACACCTGCAGGAATTAAAAAATGATCGTGTTTGGTTGCCGGCCATTTGTTTACATATTTTTCTACATCAAAAGTCCCACCGCTTTTATTTGCATTTTTTAAATCTTCTGTCATTTGTGTAAAATCAATATTTTCTTTTAAACCAAGATACACTGTTGAGTCTTTTCCGGCATCCATAATATAATAACTCTCATCTTGAGTATAGTGCATACCAAATTTATCCTGAATATATGAGGTTGTCGGATGAACCTGAAAACTTAAATTTGATCCGGACATTGTGTCAAGATAATCAAATCTTATAGGAAATTCCGGTCCGAATAAACCAAATACACCATGTCCCAAAAGCTTTTCAGGGTAAGAATATATAAGGTTTACAGCAGGTATTTCCATTATTATATCTTTAAATTTAAGCAACAGGCTGTTTTCTTCAGGAACACAGTTAAAACACCATCCGGAATTTAACATCTCTTTATCAAGATTGAATTTTTTTTTCATCCACTGGCCGCCCCATGGGGCGGCATCAAAATAAGGAAGAAAACTAACAGGTTTAGATACAACCTGATCAAGGCTGCTTAAAAGAGTTTTTCCTGTAATCATTACAGGTTTGTTATGATTTGTTGTATCTATTACAAAATCCCATTTTTTAATATTTCTCTTTTTTTCCCTGTCTGCTATACGCCAATCTATAAAATAAGCTCTTTTATACTGAAGCTGCCATTCTGTTTTACAGTTTTTTGCTCCGAGATTTGAAATTTCTGATCTTCTAAAACGCATTTGAGCTTCCCAGCGGGTTATATCTATAAAAACAGATATATCAGGTATGCAAAATAAAGGAGCTCCAATACCATAAATTAAAATTACAAGTTTATTTGATTTTTCGATCATATTACAAATATCCCGTTTTTTTTCAGAATCAAAAAAATCATTTAAAAAAAATCCTGTAATTCTGCCAAAAACAGGGTCATCGGTTATCTCATGCTGTATTAGTTTTTCTATCTCTTTTGGAGGCAAAAATGCATCGTCAGTGTTATATAGTTCAAAAGGAACAAGGCTTTTTTTAAAAGCAGATAAAATCTCATTATTGTTAGTTCCCGGATAACAATCAATGGTAATTATTAATTTATCTTTTTTTGTATCCTTTTGCACATCCTTTATAGCACTATTTAAAACAGTATTTATTTTATCCCATCCAAAATAGCATAAATCATCAAACCCATTAATTTTTACAAAAGGCCGCTTATTATAATCCATATTAAATATATTCCGGTTGTTTACAAAAAAGTGAATAAAGACCAAAAAGAGCTGCATCTTCTATGTGTTTTGCTTTGACTATTTTAACCTGTCCCTTTTTTACCCATGCATGTTTTTCTACATAGGAGGTGATATATGGTAAAATAATATGAGCACTTTTCATTATTCCTCCTCCAAAAACAACTATTTCAGGGTCATATGCATGAATTAAAGAAACCGTGCATGCAGCCCATACAAGCATGCTGTTATCTCTTATTTTTACTGATAGTTTATCTTTTTTTTCTGCTGCAGAAAAAAGTTCTTTATAATCAATTACAGGCAGGTTTGATAAAATTGATTTATTAAATTCAGGATCATTTCTAACAATATCAGGAAGAGCCCATGTTGATGCTTCAGCTTCAACACAACCTTTGCCGCGGCATGTACATTTTCTCCCATTATAATTTACAATAAAATGCCCGCCAAGTATTCCTGCCTGAAAATGTTTTCCACGTAAAGGATGGCCATTACAAATTACAGAGCTTCCTATTCCTGTACCAAGAGTTAGCATAATACAATTATCAGTAGATTTCGCTTCCCCATACCTCCATTCTCCAAGCATTGCTGCATTAGCATCATTTTCAAGTATAAGAGGTAATCCAAGCTCCTCATCAGCCCATTGGGAAAAATCAATTTGTGTTGCGTCCGGATATTTTTTATTTACAGAAAGAACTCTGTTTTTTTTATTGTCTATTATACCAGTAGAGGCAATACCTATCCCGTTTAAATCAGCTGGATCTGTATTGGATTTTTCACAAAGCAATAATAGATTTCGTTTTACAAATGAAAGGTAAGATAGCAGACTGCCTGAACTTTTTGCAGTAAATTCATTTCTACCAATTAATTTACTATTTTTAACTATTCCTGCCTTTGTTTTTGTACCTCCAAGGTCAACAGCAATAATTTGCATAGTTTTTTTATTATTTTGCAGATGTAAACATAGCACCCTGCTGCATAAAATCTTTTGAATTCGTGATTATAACAGTAGATGTATTTTTTAAGGTACGAATGACAAGTATGTCACCATAAATTATTGGTGACATGTTAATTTTTTCTTTTGTATCAGGATCGTATGTTACAGGCTGTTTATATACAGTAAACTTTTGACCTATCATTACACCCTGATTTTGTCCTTTGTCAATAAAGGCTAACATTTTTTCACCAAAAAGGATTGGATTTCCTTCTGCTGCAATAATTTTACCATAAACACTGTTTTTCTTTTCCATTAAACCGACAGGTATAGCAATTTCTGAAGATTTTTGCTGATAAGGCATTAAAAAACTATAATTTTCTATATCTTTAAAATTTTTAACCACATATGCTTCATAATAATTTTTGGAATTTTTAGAAGATATTTCAATAACTCCTAAAACAATATATTCTGTTCCTATATACTTATTTGTTTTTTTGGAGAATATCAATTTTGTTTTATATATGCTGTGTAAGCTTCCTATTGAAAGTGGAATGTTATTTGGCTGTTTTATATATACAAGATCTCCGGTACTTATTAATTTTTTATTTTTATTTACTTTGTATATATATGGTTTATCAAATTTTTTATGATTTTTATAACTATATTTCACCCTCTCTTTTTTTGTCTCAATTTTTAAAAAGCCGGTGCTGTCCATTTTTGGAAAATGATAATATTCATATTGAGGAACAAGAACAGGTAATTTTGGTTTTGTTTTTTTTGCAATTTTAATATTATCTGTTTCATTTTTTTTAAAAAGTCTTATTTTTTCCCCGGGATATATAAGATGAGGATTAAATATTTCATTATTTTGATACCATAAATCCGGCCATACAAGATTTGAGTCATAAAATTTTTGAGAAAGATCCCATAAGGTATCTCCTTTTTGGACAGTATAATAAATACCTGTCTCTGATGTAACATTTATATCAGTTTCATTTGCCAGTGTAGTAACTGGTTGTATAAAAAATAATGCAGCAAACAAACCAGGTAAAAAGAAAGTTTTGACTTTTAAATTATAAAACATGATTTTCTCCTGATTATAATAAATATGTTTCAACAGACTGTTACAAAATACGAATTTATCCAAATTCCTTAGTTGAAAAATAAATTTAACACATTATAGATACAATAATATTATACCTATAGTTAAATTAATTTCCATTGAGATAAAAACCTGTCAAATGATTTGATTTTATTAGAGATATTTTAAATTTGTAACTACCAACATGATAAAGTAGAATAAAAATATTTAAAACCTCTTTTATAATACCTGCTTTTTAATATAAAAGTCAAGCAATTGGGAAGAACTTTTGAAAAATTTATCTCAACAAAAGTATGAGATGTTATGTTGTCCTTGTTTTTAAGCATTGTAAATTGAGAGTCTCAAGCTCTTTTAAGTCATTGATATTATAGGTATTGGTTCATTCTTACCGTCATTCCGGCGAAAGCCGGCATGACGGTAAGAACTTTGGACTCTTAAGCACTGTAAGATCTTTTGTATTTTATATTTTCACGAAACCATAAAGGATAGGATACAGTCTGCAAAAAAGTATTTGTAATCTGGTCTGTGTGTTTAAAAAAATCTATTTTGCTGTTTAATTCATTTTTTAGATTATCTTTAAAAGAAATTTTATCATCTATTATGAATCGTTTTTGGTTATAAAGATTGAATAAATTTTCATATATATCTTTTTTAGAAACAAAATAATTATCCCCCAAAGCTTTTCCATATTCTTTTTTTATAACTTCTTTAAAATCACCGGCAAATACAGCCTCTATTGGTATTTTTTTAGATCTTAATTCATTTAACATAGCATTTTTTTCTACATGATCTTTTTTTGATAAAAAACCAATAACAATTTTAGGTGGACTAATTATAAATTTGGATGGCCTGTTGTTTTGATTGTATATGCGTTTTCTTATTGAATAATTGCTGTTTTTATAATGTGATATAATTTGTTCTGTAATTGTTTTATTATTAAGCTGGTTTTGTAGAAGAATACCAGATATCATTGTATAATGTTTTTTAAGATTTTTTTGCGATTTTTTTAGAATCACAAAATTTGCAACTTTATTATCAGTATCAATGTTTATTCCAAAAAAAAACACATTTTCTCCTTTTATCCAGTAATGTTCAGTTAGAATTTTGAATGAGGGAAGTTTATTTGTTTTTGTAGCGTATTGAATAAATCTCGTAGAATTTCTTAGTGCAGCGCAGCCAAAAAATTGCGATTGTTTGAGCGAGGCACGAGCGAGTTTCGCAATTTTGGTGAAGCAA